>NZ_JBFRSD010000004.1:318878-323838 GCF_041473395.1 Vibrio sp. 10N.222.55.C6 | reverse complement strand
TTTTACTTTAATTGGTATTACACAAAAGATTTTCCCGTAGCCCACAGCTCTTAGCTCAGGTGTTCCCCAAAACCAACTCATGATTAGGACTACATCATTTCTGATTCCAGCTGTGAGGTGACTCGAGCATGATTTCAAACGTATGTAGCTTTAAGTTTAGCATTCAGATACTCGAACCATACGCGCTGTAAGTTAGATTTATGAGACTGAACTGACCCCTTATTAATACTTTGAGTTATAAAAGCCTTACACCCCATCCTAATTACTCTGCGCTGTAGATGTTTCCTTTATTAAGTGAGTGGCTCTCAGTATTAGTTAACAGCCTTTCGTCTACGAAATCTGACTTCTGCTCTATCTGTGAATCTATAGGATACGTGTAATTAGGGCTCTATCATGGAGGCTTCTGCTAAGAGCGCTATAGCCCTTAATGAGTCGACTTAATAGCTCTTATTATACATTCAGCTTAAACCACTCTCGATAGCATCAAGCGCTTTGTTAGAAGCATTTCAAAGGATGGAAGCGGAGTAGATTCAGCTTGAAAGGTGAGAGTTGTTAGGTTGCGTTCCAAAGTGGTGCTGGAGGGATATGTAAGTTAAGACATAGAGTGTCCCTCGTATCCGTATCTACACGTGCAGGGAGGTTCTTCCCCCAACTGATTGTGATGTTCTCTGGTTCTAGGGGATGGTAATTTAGGATGTTTACCGGTCTCTCTTCGATTCTGATGTGTTTGTTGACTCGATATTAATCAGTCGTGTTGACCGTTTTGCTCTGAGCATATTGATTTCTTGCTGGTTAGTTCAAGCTATGTTTTGGTTATTGCGACTAAGATGAAGCTAGAAGGTCACTACTGTTTGCTTAGTAGAAATAAAAATCCCCCAAATCATTGGCGGATAGTTTTGTGATTCTTTTCAGAATTAGATAAAGCCTTAAACCTAATGGGTCGAATTATGAAATTGAGTTTTAACTTTGAAGATGCGAGCCAGATCTTTGTGGGATCTTTTGCCTTGGCCGTGCCGATTTCTTTTTCTGAAGAGGCTTGGAAGTTAGGGGAGACTTTACCTACCGCTAATCTATTGCTGCTATTTTTACTGTCTGCGGTGTTCTTAGGCTTCTATACGTATGAGAGTGTCTTTCAAAAAGATGTTGTTGCTCGGTTGCCGGTGTTTATTTTCAGAATAGTGATTGCTTATGTTATGACGGCATTGGTCGTTGCTTTGGTACTGACTTGCCTGGACAAATTACCTCTATTGAGTGATCCCGTCGTATCGATCAAAAGAGTGATTGTTATTTCAATGCCAGCCTCTATGGGCGCTATTGTAGTGGATAGTTTTGATAAAGAGTAATCTGTGTATCAATTTGGATTGAAGTGTCTTACAGAGCTTTTCAGCGCTTACTTGATTCGTTATTTAGCTTTCTTACCTCCAAACTTAGTATTGATTTTTTCAACCGATCTCCTAGTCAATAAAATGAGTAGCAACGTACTGTGACTGACTCTTACGTGAATGTGTCGTTTGTTGTTGGGAGATTTTGAAGAGCATTAAGTAGCGAAGATTTGTAGCTTTGGAAGGATATAAAAACGGTTGGTTTCTGAATTGAATATGGTATTTGAAAGGTGAGGGTAGTTGTATTAATAAGTTAGGATCTTTAGATGCAAAAAAGCCGCATCAATGATGCGGCTTCTTTTAATTGGCTCCCCTTGCAAGACTTGAACTTGCGACATACGGATTAACAGTCCGCCGTTCTACCAACTGAACTAAAGGGGAATTGATTGTTTAGTCTCTAATCAAGAGAATGGTGCCGACTACCGGAATCGAACTGGTGACCTACTGATTACAAGTCAGTTGCTCTACCTACTGAGCTAAGTCGGCATCATGAATCAAAAAGCTTATGCTTGATGATTAACTTGGCTCCCCTTGCAAGACTTGAACTTGCGACATACGGATTAACAGTCCGCCGTTCTACCAACTGAACTAAAGGGGAATTATTCTTAAAGCTTTAAAGAAATGGTGCCGACTACCGGAGTCGAACTGGTGACCTACTGATTACAAGTCAGTTGCTCTACCTACTGAGCTAAGTCGGCACATAATATTTCTTTGTGCTTTACTGTTGTTGTCTAAGACACCAACAAATAAATTGTGGTGCCCGGAGGCGGAATCGAACCACCGACACGAGGATTTTCAATCCTCTGCTCTACCGACTGAGCTATCCGGGCGACGAGGTGTATTAAACGTGTTTTCGCGTTCTGGGTCAACATTAAATTGCAAAAAAAGTATCGTTTGATGTTTTTCTATACTTAGTGGGTTGTTTTTGCTCATTTGGGGTGAAAAACCTAGGTCTAGCATGCCCTAAAAGATAGTAAAACTACGGTTAACTACACTGAATGGGCGCCGAAATAAAAAAAGCACGTATGAAAACGTGCTTTTTTATTTGAAAATTTTCTAGGGAGTTTAGTGTTTTACTTCAAACCTATTAACCCAAGCTTCTAATTCGTTGGAAAGAGAGGCAAGAGTTTGGGTGCTGTTATGACTTTCTGTTACGACATTGCTCAGTTGGTTACCGCTCTCTTCGATCATATTGATACGCTTCGATATATCATCGCTCACCTGAGTCTGCTCAGCGGCCGCTGTTGCGATTTGATGACTCATTGATGAAATGGACTCTAATGCGACAACAATCTGTTGTAGTGCTTCAGAGGCGTTTTGAGACTCTGTTACGGTGCTTTCACTGGTCGCGGCACACACTTCCATGGTTTGAATTGCGTTGCGAGATCCCTCTTGAAGGTTATTAATCATTAATTGGATTTCTTTTGTGCTCGATTGTGTTCTGCCTGCAAGGTTACGAACCTCATCTGCTACAACAGCAAATCCACGACCTTGTTCGCCAGCTCGAGCTGCTTCAATGGCTGCATTTAGTGCCAATAGGTTAGTTTGCTCCGCTATATCACCAATCACATCCAATACTTTTGCAATGTTGTTTACATCGTTATCTAGGTTAGCGACAGCTTCGCTTGCTGTGCCTAGTTGGCCTGCTAAGCCTTGAATGTTATCTACTGTGTTGTGAATGAGTTGTTGGGTATGCTGGCTCTGTTTGTCGGCCTCGTCGGTGTTGCGCGCGGTATCGCTAGCTGAAGCAGCTACGTTATTGGCTGAAGAGGCCATCTCGGTCATTGCTGTCGCGATCATCTCTGTTGATTGCTGTTGGGTGTCTGTCAGTTGACCAATTGACCCAGCGCGATCTTCTACGCGCTGCAGTTCGCCTCTTAATGCCAGCATTGAAGCGTCAAGGTTTGATACTAGCTCAGCCAATGACTTACTCATTTGTTGTACGGCGTGATAGATACTGCCGTCAATTGCCTGAGTTTCGAAAGAGGTTTGAATTCGACCTTGTGCTACGGCTTGTACTGCTTCTCGTACGTCTTTAGGTTCGCCGCCAAGAAGCGCTAGCATGCGTTTAATGGATACAATTAGGCTCGCCAGAATAAGACCAGCAATCACGACACAAAGGAATAGCTGCCATTGAGCAGTAGACCAAAAACGAGCGTTAACTTCATTGAACCCGATACCAGTGCCGACAACCCAACCCCAATGTGGCGTTTTCTCTGCAATAGACAGTTTTTCTTCAATCGTTCCATCTGGCAGTTTTTGTGTCCAGGTGTACTCAATGATCTCGCCAGTACGATTACCAAGTACTCTTTGGATTAGCTGCCCAACACTATTGCCGTCGCCATCTTTAAAGTCGTTAAAACTGGTTCCGTGCAGTTGAGGATCTAATGGTGTCGCGATAAACGTCATGTTCTCATCGGCTACGTAAACATATTCATTATCTTTATAGATGTTGTTGCGTAGAAGGCGAGTAGCTAGTTGCTTGGCTTGCTCTTCTTCTAGTGTGCCATCAATCGCCATTTTTTCGACTTCAGTAAGAATGCTGTATGCGCTCTTAAACAGCTCTGTTACGCGAGCTTTGTTGTCCATGTTGCTAGCAACTCTTAAGGTCCATAAGCCTGTAGCCGTCAGTGCTAGCAGGGCGATCAAGATGATGCCCGATAATAAGTAAGCTTGCGTTTTTAGTTTCATATTTCCCCGCGCAGCGATTCAATAATTAGTATTAGGTATAATTCATCGAATCTTAATCTAAGTGGTGTAAGGCAGATATTAGAAAGACATCAAAGTATGATAGGGATTAAATTTTCGAAGAAAAAAAAGTAACAGGACTTGGTTCTATTTGTTCTAATGTGAATATTAGCGGGTCATGAACTTTATAAGGCGTTGGTTCTGTTGTAGTGGATATGCTTTATAGAACTTAGAATCAACTGCTGTAGTAAGAGTACTAAAAGGAGATAACTCAATTTATCGAGACTGATTAAGAGTTAGTGAGGAGCTGATGTGTATATTGAATAGAGTTTGTTTTTGTTCAAACGAAAAAAAGCCAAGTCTTTCGACTTGGCTTTCTTGAATGTGGCTCCCCTTGCAAGACTTGAACTTGCGACATACGGATTAACAGTCCGCCGTTCTACCAACTGAACTAAAGGGGAATTATTTGTGTCAACATCAGGTCTATAAAGACCATTATTTGTTAAGCACCAAATAATGGTGCCTCGAGGCGGAATCGAACCACCGACACGCGGATTTTCAATCCGCTGCTCTACCGACTGAGCTATCGAGGCAAAAGAATGGTGCCGACTACCGGAGTCGAACTGGTGACCTACTGATTACAAGTCAGTTGCTCTACCTACTGAGCTAAGTCGGCACACTAAATTCTTTGCTTAAAGAGTTAAACTCTTCAATTAAAACCTCATATAAAATGAAGTCCTTTAAAAATGGCTCCCCTTGCAAGACTTGAACTTGCGACATACGGATTAACAGTCCGCCGTTCTACCAACTGAACTAAAGGGGAATTACTTGTCTCAACATCAGGTCTATAAAGACCATTATTTGTTAAGTACCAAATAATGGTGCCTCGA
>NZ_JBFRSD010000004.1:288704-318000 GCF_041473395.1 Vibrio sp. 10N.222.55.C6 | reverse complement strand
GTCGGCACACTAAATTCTTTATGCTTTTGTCCGTGTTGTTACTCCCTGTTAAAGAGTGTTGACACCAACAAATCAAATTGTGGTGCCCGGAGGCGGAATCGAACCACCGACACGAGGATTTTCAATCCTCTGCTCTACCGACTGAGCTATCCGGGCAACGGAGCGCTATTAAACGGATTTTCTGCATAACCGTCAACTCCTTTTTTGAAAATAACTAAAAAAACCGTTCGTTCGTTGTTTTTTTATTCAAAAGTGAGGGTTATGTTTTACCTTGGTTAAATTCTTTTTTGAATTGCGTTACTTTTTCGAGGTATCGGCGCGACTCTTTATTTGGATGCTTCTTGGTAAGCGCCCAGTAGGCTTGGCTCGGTTGCAGCGAGTTTAAGTCTTGCATTGCTCGCTTTCTGTCCTTACTGAAGGTATTGAGTACGCCACCAGTACCGCCGTTATAGGCTGAAATCATACTGTATTCAAGCGTTAATGGGTTTTTTACGTCTTTCAAATAACGATTTTTAAGGATGTAAAAGTATGCGGTGCCAGCATCAATGTTGTTTTCTGGATTGAATAAGTACTCAGGGCTTGGTTCACCAGGTTTCTTTTTGACGTGTTCAAATACATCTCGACCAGCGGTTTTAGGTACCACCTGCATAAGACCATAAGCATTAGCCCAGCTTACGGCGTACGGGTTGAAGCTACTCTCTGTCTTGATGATAGCGTAGATTAAATCTTCAGGGATGTCATAACGCTGAGACGCTCGTCGAACGATGTCGGCATATTGATAACTACGCTGGCTAGCGTGGTCGGCCACCATTGGGATTTCAACGTAGTAGGCTTTTTTAAAGTCGACTTCTTTGGTTTTTAGGTTATTCGCGATCAGGTAATCCGCAAACTGGTTCGCTCGCCAAGTCCATTGAATGGGCTTTTTTTCTTGGTCTACGACCTGATTATAGAGGAAAGGTTTGCCTTCTAGCTTGATGCTTTTAGAAGAGAATAGATCGACATGCGCCGGATCATCTGGCGTCAAAAGGGTCGTCATGATCGCATTTTTGAGGTGTTTTTTCGGTTCGGTAGAGGAAACCGTTTCCACCGTTATCAGGCCTTGGCTAAAATTCACTTCTGAACGACTTAAGTAATTATCTATGTATTTCACATAGTTACTCTTACCTGCCATCTTGATTTCACTGCTACCCCAGCGCTTTTGGATATTGCCAGAAAAGCTATTAATCAAAGAGTCTAGTGCTCCGGTGTCTTTTTCAAACTGACCGGGTAGCTCTGCCAAATTGCTTACAAATCGGTTGGTCGGCTCATAATTAACATCATAAATGCTTTCGACAAATTCACGGCTGCAGCCAGTCAATAACATGGCTGTTAGGAAGTAACTTAGCTTTTTCATAGTTCCTCATACAAAAATGACATCGCAGCGTTAACCATGATGTCATTAAAAATTGCTTAAATAAATGTCTTATTCGCTTGGTGGAGTATAGCCATCAATTACGACATCTTTACCTTCGAAAAGGAAGTTAACCATCTCAGTTTCAAGAAGTTTACGATGTTCAGGATCCATCATGTTTAGCTTCTTTTCATTGATCAGCATTGTTTGCTTGCTTTGCCATTGTCCCCAAGCTTCTTTAGACACGTTGTCAAAGATACGTTTACCTAAGTCACCTGGGTAAAGTTGAAAATCTAGGCCTTCAGCATCTTTTTGAAGGCGAGCACAAAATACAGTGCGGCTCATAGTGGTTCCTCTTATGGCGTTCGTTGATTCAAACGGCGTCGTTCAGTTCAAAGGGTAGGCTCTCAATAAGTTGCTTTACAGGAGCAGCTAGGCCAATTTCTTCCGGTTTTGATAAGTTATACCAGAGACCTTTAGTCCCTTCCATTATCAAATCTGGTTGTTTATCTAATTTCACTAATACTGGCGTGATATCTAAGTGGTAGTGGCTGAAAGTGTGCCTAAACGCAATCATGGTCTTGATTGACTCGGTTTCAGCATCTTTGATCGAGCGAAGATCTAACTGATGTTCGAACTCTGCATTTTCATTTTGAGGGAAACAGAATAGCCCTCCCCAGATACCAGATTGAGGGCGCTGTTCGAGCCACACTTGGTTGTCGTGATACAGAATCACAAACCATGTGTCTTTTACTGGCTTTTCTTTCTTAGGCTTTTTGCCAGGGAAGTCGAGCTGTCTATCGAGCTTCTTGGCCTCACACATGCTTTCAATCGGGCACAAGGTGCACTTAGGCTTGCTACGGGTACAAACCATGGCACCCATGTCCATCATTGCTTGGTTGTACTTATCGACATCTTTGTTCGGAGTATGTGCTTCGGCGTGTTCCCAAAGCTGGTTTTCGACTTTCTTTTGCCCCGGCCAACCTTCAACGGCAAAACTTCTCGCAAGCGTTCGTTTTACATTGCCATCAAGAATCGCATGAGGAAGTTTATGAACCGATGATAAGACGGCTGCTGCTGTTGAGCGACCAATCCCCGGTAGCGCGTTCATCTCTTCGATAGACAGCGGAAATTCACCACCATATTGCTCAGCAACGATCTTGGCTGCTTTATGTAGATTGCGAGCTCGTGCGTAATAACCAAGCCCTGTCCATAAGTGGAGTACCTCATCTTGTTCGGCGTTCGCTAGGTCGATAACCGTTGGAAAGCGTTCTAAGAAGCGTTGGTAGTATGGAATCACCGTAGCAACCTGAGTCTGCTGAAGCATGATTTCAGATAGCCAAACGGTGTAGGCGGTTTTGTTTTGTTGCCAAGGCAATTCTTTACGCCCGTAGGCGTCATACCACTTTAATATGGCGGTTGCGAAAGGAGTCACGACATGCTCTATGCTTTGCTATTATTAGAAGCGAAATTGCACCACACTTAACGTTGGATGTAAAACAGACAAATTGTGTGGGAATTTATCCACGGAAAGACTTGCACCGGAGGCAATTCTTTGGATAATCCCCGCTTTGATTAATCAATGTGCAGGCAAAAATCAATGAGTGAAGTGACCACTAACGAATATACTGAAGACGGCAAACTGGTTCGTAAGATCCGTAGCTTTGTTCGCCGCGAAGGCCGCTTAACAAAAGGCCAAGAGAACGCGATGAATGAATGTTGGCCAACAATGGGTATCGACTACAACCCAGAGCTTCTTAACTGGAAAGAAGTATTTGGCAACGATAACCCGGTTGTACTAGAGATTGGCTTCGGTATGGGTGCATCACTGGTTGAAATGGCAAAGAACGCACCTGAGAAAAACTTCTTAGGTATTGAAGTTCATAGCCCGGGTGTTGGTGCGTGTTTAGGTACAGCTCGCGATGCTGGCGTAACTAACCTGCGTGTAATGTGTCACGATGCTGTAGAAGTATTTGAACACATGATCCCAGATAGCAGCCTGCATACTCTGCAACTGTTCTTCCCTGACCCATGGCACAAAGCTCGTCACCATAAACGTCGTATCGTTAAGGCTGAGTTTGCAGAGATGGTTCGCGGCAAGCTTCAACTTGATACTGGTGTTTTCCACATGGCAACAGACTGGGAAAACTACGCAGAACATATGATTGAAGTGATGAACGTAGCTCCAGGCTTCGAAAACATCGCTGAAGATGGTGATTACATCCCTCGTCCGGATGAGCGCCCGCTAACTAAGTTTGAAGCGCGTGGCCACCGTTTAGGTCATGGTGTTTGGGACATTAAGTTCAAGCGTACTAAGTAACTTCGAATCAAATTAAGTGAAGGGTAATCCGACTTAGGGTTTAACCCCTACACTTTATGGGATTGATTAAAGCCAACATTATTGTAATGTTGGCTTTTTTGTCCTTAGGCTTTTATTTCAGTAAAGGCTTAACGACAGAAAGTAATACCAATCACAGTAAGTAAGTGATCAGAAATAGCGTAGGAAAAAGGCTTGAGAACAAGGCAGCATTTTTCGATAAGTAGTTACTCTACAATCAAAAATTCTAACGCAGTTATCGAGCATTTTAACAAGCTAGAGTGAGCAGTTATTTACTACGATTGGTATATGTTACACCCCTACAAAAATAACAATATAGAAGTAAGCGCACATGAAACCAACTCAAGCTATTTTGGCCGAGATCTTAGACGAAGTTCGTCCTTTAATTGGACAGGGAAAGGTCGCTGATTATATCCCTGCACTGGCTCGCGTATCGAACCAGAAACTGGCGATCGCGGTATACACCAATGAAGGTGAGGTGATTAAAGCAGGCGATGCTGAAGAAGCATTTTCTGTGCAATCTATTTCTAAAGCCTTGAGCCTGACGCTAGCTATGGTGCTATATAAGCCTGAAGAGATTTGGCAAAGAGTAGGCAAAGAGCCTTCTGGTCAAGCCTTTAACTCGATGATTCAGCTTGAGATGGAGTATGGTATTCCCCGCAACCCGTTCATCAATGCGGGGGCAATTGTCGTTGCAGACCTACTACAAAGCCGCTTGTCTGCGCCTAGGCACCGCTTGTTAGAGTTTGTGCGTCAGTTATCGGGTGATACTCATATTGTGTATGACAAGGTGGTAGCGGCTTCAGAAATGATGCACAGCGATCGTAATGCTGCCATTGCTTATTTGATGCGTTCATTTGGTAATTTTGAGAATGATGTTATCCCAGTTCTGAATAACTACTTCCACGCTTGTGCGCTTAAAATGACGTGTGTGGATTTGGCAAAAACCTTTAGCTATTTAGCAAACAAAGGCGTGTCGGTTCAAACCAAGAAAGAGATCATCACGCCAGTTCAAACCAAGCAGTTGAATGCTTTGCTTGCGACGTGTGGCTTGTACGATGGGGCTGGTGAGTTTGCCTACCGTGTTGGTATGCCAGGAAAATCGGGCGTTGGTGGCGGTATTATTGCTATCGTTCCTGGCGAAATGACGATTGCGGTGTGGTCTCCAGAGCTTGATCCTTCTGGCAACTCGCTCGCAGGTACTAAGGCTCTAGAGTTGCTTTCAGAGCGAATTGGTCGTTCTATTTTCTAAGAGAAAGATTCGAGCACGGACGTTGTCCTATAGAACGCTTCGCTCCGAGAGAGGGCTATAAAACAAAAAGGGTTGACCCTAAAGCCAACCCTTACGCAATGCTTCTCGAATCTCGAATCTCGAATCTCGAATCTCGAACTACTCGTCTTCTTCTGCCATAAAGGCTTCTAACAGATCATTGAGAAACAGCTTTCCTTTTTCAGTGATCTGCCAGTGAGTGTCGGTTTCCTTCAAGTAGCCTAGCTCTTTTGCCCATTCAATCGTTTTTTGAATCGAGTCAAAACCAAGCCCTGTCGTATCAATGAAATCCTGCTTTGGACATGCTTCCATTAACCTAAAGCGGTTCATGAAAAATTCAAAAGGGCGGTCTTCATTCGGCACTTCAAATTCATCTGATAGATAAGGTTTTACCATGTTTTGGTACGCAGCTAGATAGCCTCTAGGGTGCTTAACCTTAGTGGTACGAACAATGCGTCCATCTGTAAAGCTCAGCTTGCCATGAGAGCCACAGCCAATACCTAGATAGTCACCAAAGCGCCAGTAGTTGAGGTTATGTTGGCACTGATATCCCGGCTTGCTGTAGCCTGAAATTTCGTACTGCACATACCCTGCGTCTGCGAGCTTCTTATGGCCTAGGTCGAAGATATCCCAAAGGTCATCATCATCAGGCAGCGTTGGTGTTTTGTAATAGAACATGGTGTTAGGTTCTATTGTTAGCTGATACCAAGATAAGTGCGGAGGGTCGAGTTCTATCGCTTTATCCAAATCAGCCAACGCTTGTTCAATACTCTGTTCGGGTAAGCCGTGCATTAAGTCTAAATTGAAACTATTCAATCCAATCTTATGCGCTAAATGAGCAGCATTTACCGCTTCATCTTGACCATGAATACGCCCAAGTCTTTCCAGTTTCTCTTGCTCAAAACTTTGCACACCCACCGAGATTCGAGTAATGCCTGCCTTTTGGTAACCTGCAAAACGCTCAGCTTCGATAGTTCCCGGGTTGGCTTCCATGGTGATTTCTATTTCAGGTTTGAACGGGATGCGCTGTTCAATGCCTTGTAACAATCGGCCAATTCCTTCAGGAGAAAACAGGCTTGGGGTACCGCCACCAATAAAGATCGAATGCAGTGGGCGAGGCATACCATTGAGCTGATATTTTTCGATATCAGTATCGAGATCTTCAAGCAGTGCATCGATGTACTCTTTTTCAGGGATCTCGGCTTTCAGAGCGTGAGAGTTAAAATCACAATACGGACACTTTTGTACACACCATGGGATGTGTACATAGAGGCTAAGTGCGGGTGGTATTAGCGCTGCATTGTGCATTACAGAGCTTGCTCCTTGAGAGTCTTGAATAGTGACGCAAGCGCTTTACCACGGTGTGATAGTTGCTTCTTACGCGAAGATTCAAGCTCTGCTGAGGCGCAGTTATCTTCTGGTACAAAGAACACAGGATCGTAGCCAAAGCCATTCTCACCGTGTTCTTCAGTAAGAATACGACCTTCCCATTTACCGTGACACACTAGAGGTGTTGGATCATTCTCGTGACGCATTAGCACCAACACACAGTGGAAACGCGCAGTACGCTTTTCAGTTTCGACACCTTGCATCGCATCTAATAGTTTTTTGATGTTCTGCTTATCGGTTGCCCCTTCACCTGAGTAACGCGCTGAATAGATACCTGGCGCACCATTTAAGTAATCAACCTCTAAACCTGAGTCGTCAGCAATGGCTGGCAGCCCTGTTTCTTTCGCTGCGTGGCGAGCTTTGATGATGGCATTTTCAATGAAAGTCGTTCCTGTTTCAGCGACTTCTGAAACGTTAAATTCACTTTGCGCGACAACGTCAAAACCAAACTCAGACAGAATATCTGCCATCTCGCGAACTTTACCTTGGTTGCCTGTTGCTAAAACAATCTTACTCATGGGAATGTAGCTCTAAATAAGTTAATAAATGAAAAGTAAGGTTTGAGCTTACTCTTCTATATAGAATTTCTGTGTGAAACGCAGTGGACCAGTGCCTTTTAGGCCTGCGTTCACATCGATGTCGAAGGTGATGTTTTCTTCGTGAGTTACGGGGAACTCAGCAAGGTAATAAATCGCATCGCCTTCTTTGATTTCTCGAAACTTCAAAGTACGGGTGTTTCCAACGAGGTTCTTCGCTGTTCCCGTAATTTTAGCCGTTGTCGCAGGCTTGCCTAGAGAAGCCTTGTCTAACACGCTGATGTTGAGGATTGCTGAGTATCCATTTCGCTTAAGTTTGTATTGCTTAGCGACTTGCGAAGTTAAGAACGTGGAATTAAAAGCCGAGTAATGAACCTCGACATCCTTAATGTTCTTAAATTGCCCTGCTGAGCTTGGTAAGGCAACAAGAGCGGTGAGTAGTGCTGTTATCCATAAACGCATAATGACTCCAATAAATAGCAAAAAGCCATCATAGGATGGCTTTGACTTCAGTTGGGATTTGGCTTGGCGAGCATATTCGAACTTGCTTGTGCCTACCGAGATCTCCCTTTTCTATCTTAATTTGCCCTTTTGCGACCTTAAACTGTTTCGCAAGGTATTTCGCTAAATGGGCATTGGCTTTGCCATCAACCGGTGGTGCAGTAATGGCAATTTTCAGTTCCTGACCGTGCAAGCCGACAATTTTGTCTCGGCTTGCTTTGGGTTGGATATAGAGCCTAAGAAGAATATCGTCTTCCTCGGCCCAAACCGCTTTTGGCATCGTCAAAGTACCTGATGTTTGTACTTGAATTATAGCTGATACCAAATAGGGCCAATCATGTCGCCCATTAGGAAGTTCGCAAATTGCAGAACAATGAACAGAACCAGTACGCTTAGGTCGAAACCACCCATGTCCGGAAGGATACGGCGGATAGGCACTAGCATTGGTTCAGTCAGTTGATGGAATACGTACTCGATTGGACTACGACCTTGGCTTACCCAGCTTAGGATTGCACGGATAAGTAGAACCCAGAAGATCAAACCACCAGCCGCTTTGAGCAGAGACAGTGCACCAAAGATAAGGAAGCTAATATCGAAAACGGCAGCGCCGCCAGAGATAATCAGGTTTAGAGCAACGAACTTAAGTACACACAGCACATAAGCGAAAACAACGGTCGCTAGATCAAGGCTGCCGATTGATGGAATAACTCGGCGTAGTGGGGCAACAACCGGTTGTGTCGCTTTTACGATGAATTGTGAGAATGGGTTGTAGAAATCTGCACGTGATGCTTGTAGCCAGATACGCAAGATCACAACCATGATGTAAAGATCAAAAACGGTCGAGATCAGAAAGCTCATCGAGTTCATATTGTTTCCTTTTTCGGATTTACTTGTCGCTTAGATATAACCAGAGCGGCAAAATGCTTGTTTACCTTGATTGGTACTAAAACAGTTTTTCCATCTCTTCAGCTCGAGCAACCGCCGCTTGCATGGCTTTTGCTACGATGTCTGATAGTTGATGTTCGTTAAACGTGCGTAGTGCTTCTGCGGTCGTGCCGCCTTTGGATGTCACTTGTTCACGCAGTGTTGATAATTCAGTATCTTGGTTTGCTACCACCATCTCTGCCGCGCCTAATGCAGACTGCTGCACTAGCTTACGAGCGGTTTCTTGGTCAAAACCTTGCTTGATTGCTTCAGCTTGCATCGCTTCCATAAACAGGAAGAAGTAAGCCGGAGCGCTACCCGCCGCCGCAATGATGTTGTTGATTCCAGACTCTTGTTCAACCCAACTTACTTCACCAACAGCTTGCATCAGCTGAGAAGCAAAGTCTTTATCATCTTGGCTGACAGTTGCATCGGCATAAAGACCACTCATCCCTTTACCAAGCAGTGATGGCGTGTTTGGCATCACACGAACAAGGTTCAGTTGGCAGTTTAACATCTCATTAAGTCGATTCGCATTAATACCCGCGGCAATTGAGATAACCAGTTTGTTGCTGAAGTCGATATCTTGTAAGGGTTTACATACATCAGCCATCATTTGTGGCTTCACGGATAACACAACAACGTCTGCTTTTTCAGCTGCTGCAATATTATCGCTGGTGGTATTGATGCCGTATTCTTGTTCTAACGGCAGCCTTCTGGTTTCTGAAGGTGCTGTCGCAGTAATCTTTTGCGCTGGGTAACCACTAGCAACTAAGCCAGCTACAATTGAGCGAACCATGTTTCCCGCCCCAATAAAGGCGATGTTCTTATGTACCATATATAAAATCCTGAGCGTGTCGCTGCGCGGATAAGGCGAAGCGGTATCAATACTTGTACTTGTCGTTACCTACTACGGCTATTTCGCGTAATCACGAGCGCCGAAAATAGCTGTTCCAATACGAACCATTGTGCTACCAGCCTCAACTGCTGCATCCATATCACCACTCATCCCCATCGAAAGGGTATCAATGTCTGAATACTTCGCGGCTAGCTTGTCTTTAAGCTCTGCCAGTTGAGAAAATGCATTAAGCTGAGATTGATAGTCAGATACGTTTGCAGGAATCGACATCAATCCTCTTAAGGTGAGGTTGGGGAGCGATGAAATCAACTCCGCGAGTGCAAAAACTGTCTCTTCTGAGGTTCCAGATTTGGACTCTTCACCACTGGTGTTTACCTGAATCAACACTTGCAAAGGTGGAAGTTCGCTTGGTCGTTGATCATTAAGCCTTTGTGCGATCTTATCGCGATCGACGGAATGCACCCATTGAAAGCTTTCCGCGATTGGGCGGGTTTTATTGGATTGAATTGGACCAATAAAATGCCACTCTAAATTTAGGTTAGAATGTTGTTCTGAAAAGTGTTTTACTTTATCTACACCTTCTTGAACATAGTTTTCACCAAAGGCAACTTGGCCTCCGAGTGCGGCTTCTAGAATCGCATCAATAGGTTTAGTTTTGCTGACGGCTAAAAGTTGCACGGACTCTGGAGCTCGTCCGCACTTTTGCTCAGCACTACGAATCTGTGAGGTGATTTGTTCGATATTTTGTTGAATACTACTCATAGCTGACTTTACTTAAGGGAAAATAAATGGATATCACTGAGTTACTAGATTTTAGTGTAAAGCATAACGCGTCAGATCTACATCTTTCTGCGGGTGTATCTCCAATGGTACGTATAGATGGTGAAGTAAGGAAGCTTGGAATCCCAGCTTTGAGTCATGCTGATGTGCATCGTTTGGTTTTTGAGATCATGAGCGATTCACAACGCGGCGAGTTTGAAGAAAAACTGGAAGTCGACTTCTCTTTTGAATTACCCAATGTTGGTCGCTTTCGTGTTAATGCGTTTAACCAAGCCCGTGGCTGCTCAGCTGTCTTTCGAACTATCCCTGTCGAAATCCCGACTTTAGATCAGTTAGGTGCACCTGAGATCTTCGAAAGGATTGCTAACTACGAAAAAGGGTTAGTGCTCGTCACTGGTCCAACTGGCTCTGGTAAATCAACGACTCTTGCGGCGATGGTTGATTACGTAAATCGCAACCACAATAAGCATATTCTGACGATTGAAGACCCGATTGAATTCGTTCACACCAATAATAAATGCCTAGTCAACCAGCGTGAAGTTCACCGTGATACCCACAGTTTTAAAGCGGCACTGCGCAGTGCCTTACGTGAAGACCCAGACGTGATTCTGGTTGGTGAACTTCGTGACCAAGAGACGATTAGCTTAGCGTTAACCGCAGCAGAAACGGGTCACTTGGTCTTTGGTACTCTGCACACCAGTTCTGCGGCTAAAACGATCGACCGTATTATCGATGTGTTCCCAGGTAGCGATAAAGATATGGTTCGTTCGATGTTGTCTGAATCACTGCGCTCGGTGATAGCCCAGAAGCTGCTAAAGCGTGTTGGTGGTGGTCGTGTGGCGTGTCATGAAATCATGATGGCAACACCTGCGATCAGAAACTTGATTCGTGAAGATAAGGTTGCGCAGATGTACTCGATCATTCAAACGGGCGCAGCGCACGGCATGCAGACCATGGAACAAAATGCGAAGCAGCTGATGGCGCAGGGCTTGGTTGATTCGGAAGAGGTCGAGAAAAAGATCGAAATTGAAACCTCAATGTTTTAATCAAGGTGGACACAATGGAATTGAATCAAATCCTTGAGGGAATGCTTTCTCAAAAGGCATCGGATCTTTATATCACGGTTGATGCGCCAATCCTTTTTCGTGTGGATGGTGAATTACGCCCCCAAGGAGAGAAGCTGAATGCGGCTCAAGTTGCTCAATTACTTGATGCGATGATGGAACAAGACCGACGTGATGAATATCAGCAAACGCGTGAGGCTAATTTTGCGATTGTGCGTGACTTTGGTCGTTTTCGTGTCAGTGCATTCTTTCAGCGAGAGCTACCTGGAGCGGTCATTCGACGTATCGAGACTAACATCCCAACCTTTGAGCAACTAAAGCTTCCTGATGTACTACAGGACCTATCAATAGCTAAGCGCGGACTTGTGCTGGTGGTTGGTGCGACAGGCTCTGGTAAGTCGACCTCAATGGCTGCAATGACAGGCTATCGCAACACCAATCGCTCGGGACATATCTTGACGGTTGAAGACCCGATTGAATTTGTGCATGAACATAAAAAGTGCATCGTGACACAGCGTGAAGTTGGACTCGACACCGAGAGCTATGAAGTCGCGCTTAAGAACTCGCTACGCCAAGCACCAGACATGATCTTGATTGGCGAGATCCGTAGCCGTGAAACCATGGAATACGCGATGACCTTTGCTGAAACGGGTCATTTGTGTATGGCAACACTGCACGCCAATAATGCCAACCAAGCGTTAGAACGTATTCTTCACTTGGTGCCGAAAGAGCAAAAAGAGCAATTCTTGTTTGATCTGTCGATGAACCTGCGTGGTGTGGTCGCTCAGCAATTAATCCGAGATAAGAATGGCAGCGGTCGCCATGGCGTGTTTGAAATTCTACTCAACAGCCCGCGAGTGTCTGACTTGATTCGTCGTGGTGAGTTGCATGAACTAAAAGCGACGATGGCTAAATCGAAAGAGATTGGTATGCAGACCTTTGACCAAGCTTTGTATGACTTGGTGCTTGCAGGCAAGATCAGTGAAGAAGACGCATTCCACAGTGCTGATTCCGCGAATGACTTACGCTTAATGCTAAAAACCAGACGTGGTGATGATGACTACGGAACCGGTGCTTTGGCTGGCGTGAAGATTGATATGGGTTAGATTGATGCTGAATACTAAAAAAACCGCTGTGAAGGCGGTTTTTTTGGTCTGGATATATTAGTGGTTGCCGTAACTATTGTTGTTACCAGAATATCCTCGTTCCTTCTCTAATTTGATTTTTGTCGGATATTGTTCACCGGTATAACCTGCTGAGCCTCCGCTCATAGAGCTACATGCTGTGATTGCTAGAGAAGCGAAGATGACTAGAAAAATTTTCATATGAACTCCCACGTCCTTATTATGAATTGCACAGACACTACGGCGTGAAATTCGTGTGGGATCATAAATTAGCTCAAATGTTAATCACTTAGTTTTAACTAAGAATATTGTGCTTCAAACCAACTTTCTAGAATCACAACTGCGGATTGGTTATCGACATTACCTTTGCTTAGTGCTTTATAGCCGCCCATTTCAAAAAGGTCGGCCCTTGCTTCTGTCGTAGAAAGTCTTTCATCATGCAGTTCAACATCGACACCAAAGCGCCCTTTTAGGCGATTGGCAAACTTCTTCGCCCTTGGTGTAATCGCGGCTAGATCTTTACCATGAAGATCGGTAGGAAGACCAACCACGATAAGATTCGGCTGCCACTCCTTAATTTGCTTTTCGATATCGTCCCAATTTGGGATGCCATCTTTGGCTTTAAAAGCTTTTAGAGGGCTTGCGGTGCCCGTGATTTCTTGTCCTATCGCACTACCGATACTTTTTGTACCGTAGTCAAATGCCATAATTGTTCGTGACATGGGGTTTCCAAATTTATCTGTGTTTGAGAGTGTCTGTTTATTTTACTTAGTTGATTTGAGCTAGGCGTGACCAGCGTCTGCTGAAAGCTGAGCTGCATTAATGCCTAACATCTGTACAGCGACTTTCCAGCGGTCAGAAATCGGTGTATCGAAGATGACCTTCGGATCGGCTTCAACGGTTAACCATGAGTTCTCGGTCAGTTCTGTTTCCAGTTGTCCGGGTTCCCATCCTGCATACCCAAGTGCGACTAAATAATTCATCGGCTCATCTTCTGTGCCCAACACCATCAAGATATCTTTTGAGGTTGTCACTGAGATTTGATCCGTCATGCTGATACTGGATTGATAGTTGCCTTTAGGTTTGTGCAAAATAAACCCACGGTCTTCTGCGACCGGTCCACCATTCAATACAGGCTTATCAAGACTTGCTTGGTTGGGTTTTGGCTGATCAGAATCAACCTCAACTTGCTTAAGCATGCTACCGACAGTGACATCAATAGGGGCGTTGATCATCAAACCCATCGCGCCTTCGTCATTGTGCTCACAAAGGTAAATCACCGAATTTTGAAAGTATGGGTCTTTCATTCCGGGCATAGCAACCAGAAAGTGGTTCGTTAAATTCATAGAGCCTCCTGCCAGTGTGTTCCCAGTAAAGGAAAAAGAGCGGCGTAAAGCCGCTCATTGTTCTTTGCCTAGATATTTCTGTGTTTTCGAATAGCTAAGGCTTTCTTTAGTTTAGGTTATTTAGCGTTAACGCGACGCTCAATTGCATCCATTAATTTACCTGTAACTGAAATATCAAAAGCGGCTTCAATTTCACGGATACAAGTAGGGCTAGTCACGTTAATTTCAGTCAGCTTGTCGCCGATAACATCAAGCCCAACAAAGATTAAGCCTTTCTCTTTCAGTGCTGGAGCAACTGCTCTTGCGATAGCCCAGTCTGTTTCACTTAGAGGACGAGCTTCACCTGTACCGCCAGCAGCAAGGTTACCTCGAGTTTCCCCTTTTGCAGGAATACGCGCTAGACAGTAAGGCATTGGCTCACCGTCAACCACAAGAATACGCTTATCACCATTGCTGATGTCTGGAACAAAAGTTTGTGCCATTGCGTAGTTCTGACCGTGGTTGGTCAAGGTTTCAATAATAACTGATACGTTTGGATCGCCTTCTTTCACACGGAAGATAGACGCGCCGCCCATGCCATCAAGTGGTTTTAGAATCACGTCGCCGTGTTCTTCTCGGAACGCTTTAATTTTTTCAGCTTTACGAGTCACGATGGTGGTCGGTGTCAGTTCAGGGAACCATGCCGTGAACAACTTCTCGTTACAGTCACGTAGGCTTTGTGGTTTGTTGACGATCAGTGCGCCGTTCTCTTCAGCACGCTCAAGAATGTAAGTTGCGTAGATGTACTCAGTATCAAACGGAGGATCTTTACGCATTAGTACCGCATCTAAATCGGATAGCGCGATAGTCTGTTCTGATTTGAACTCGTACCAACCGTTTGGATCTTCTTTTAGTTCAACAACCTTAGTGTCAGCAATGGCTACGCCTTGATCTAAATGTAGATCATCCATTTCCATGTAATGGATTTCGTAACCACGACGCTGAGCTTCAAGCATCATGGCAAAGCTAGAGTCTTTTTTGATGTTAATGGATGAAATTGGATCCATTACGATGCCAAGTTTGATCATTTTTTTCTCCTAGCCTAGATCGCCAAAACGGACTTGTAAGGCAGTAATTGCGGTTAGAGCTGCTGTTTCGGTACGAAGTACACGTGGGCCGAGTAGCGTCTCTTCAAATTTGTATTGTTCTGTCATGCCGATTTCTTCAGCCGACAAGCCACCTTCAGGGCCGATCAATAGGCGTACCTTACTGATAGGTTCTGGAAGGGTATTAATTGAGTATTTTGCACGAGGATGTAAGTTCAGCTTTAATGCTTCACTCGGTTCGCTACACCACTCTTCAAGTTGCATGATAGGGCGAATGACTGGAACCGTATTGCGGCCACACTGTTCACACGCCGCGATAGCAATCTTTTGCCACTGTGCGAGTTTTTTCTCGAAGCGTTTTGTATCAAGCTTAACGCCACAGCGCTCTGAAATTAAAGGGGTAATGGTGTTCACACCAAGCTCAACCGATTTCTGAATCGTGAACTCCATTTTGTCGCCACGTGAAATCACTTGGCCTAAATGTAAGTCTAACGGAGATTCGCTGCTGCGTTCGATGCGTTCAGAAACATTAACGGTGACATTTTTCTTTGATACTTCGGCTATCGTCGCAGGGAATTCAGCGCCACTGCCATCAAATAGAAGGACTTCTTGGCCTTCTTTCATGCGAAGGACACGACCAACATGACCCGCGGCATCTTCGCCTAAAGCGAGTGAACCTAACTGATGAATGCGTTCTGGGTGATGAATACGAGGGATTCTCATGCTGGTAAACCTATAAATATGTTCATTTGGGTATTTTGTCTCTGCCTAACATGGATGCTTTTAGTTGAAAAAACAAGGGTAGAGCAAGAGTTTCAGGGGCAATTCTGAAACTCTTGTTTGAGATAGTTAGGAATGTTGATTGTACGAGCGACGTTATTTACAAGCAGGGTAAACAAATGGGTTGTGATTACCTTGGATGGCATAGATTCGCTCATCACGAGTACATTCCCACTTGTCGACAGGAAATTGCTTGTTCCACGCCATCATTAGGTTGGTTTGTTGCTTAGATAGTTTGAAACCATACTCTTGGCTCATGTAAAGGTAAGTACGCGCGATAGAGCCTTTTGCTCTGTCTGGCGGCATAACTTTACGCTGCTTGAAGTTGACCTGCATTTCACACTGACCATAGCTCACACCATCCATGCCATTCCACTGACTGAAGTTGTAGTTGGAGCGATCACCGTTAACCTCGCCAATGGCCGGAGTTAGGTTGTGAAGGTCGGCTTCCATGGATTTGAATATTTTGTCATTGCGAGTGCAGTTCTTGCGCCCACCATCTTGCCAACACTGACGCTGGTGGCCAAATTGCCAAGCTGGAACCACGTGTTCCCACTCAATTCGACTCGCCCGCTTTTGTTGTTTTCGGACTTGATAGCCACAGCCATCAAGGTCGGGAATGCCTTTCTTTTTGTCCTTCCATGTAATGTCACAGCCGCAATAAAATGAAGTCGGATGGTCGAGGTAAATCTTCACCGCTTCTCTTTTTGCTTTGGAAAATGAGCTCGGTGGTGCGGCGAGAACGCTTTGGGTTACCAGTAGGCCAAATACTATTGTTAAGTAAAAAGATACAGGTAGGCCAAATGCTTTGAAGGTGAGTTTTTGCATAGAAAAAGACTGATAAAAGTATGATAAACATCAGTCTAGCACTCAAATGTTAGATCTCTCTATTAGATTTGTTCTACCGAGTAAATCAACCTGTCACTAGCTTAGTTGAGTTCCCGTGAAAGCTAAGGTTTGCTGGCACAATTGGCAGCGGTAGGTCGATTGATTCCGAAGTACTTTGTTGTGTCGTCTGATTGATAATGGGTAAGTGGTGCACTCACATCGATATTCAAAGGTTTTCCCTTGAACTGACGCGATTTCAAAGCTGTGAGTTGTTCTGGCTGGCACGTTGAATACTTTTTCCATCACGTATTTCCACTCGTTTCCGTGAGGCCTAACACGTCCGAAAACCTGATGCGTGATCAGGTGTGCGAGTTCATGTGGCACAACCTCGTTGATGAAGGCATCTTCATTTTCAGAAAATAGTACGTGGTTGAGCTTAATTTCGTTGAGCTGAAGGTAGGCCTTTCCCGCCGCTTTGCCTCTTAACTTGAAGGTGATAGTTGGGTGTGGAAATTCACGAGAGAAATGTTGATTTGCGATAGCTAGGCATTCGGCCAATTTCTTATTTGCTCGGTGTTGTTGCGGGGTGTAAGACAAACGTTGTTAACTCCAAATAAAAGGCCTCAGCGTTTAAACCAAGGCCTAATCATAACATTGCTTGTTGATCTAGCGATGCTTTACACGTGATGTTTTTTCTTAATGATCTCGTGATAAGCGTGCCATGTAGCATAGCCAAGTAGCGGCATGGTGACGATCATTCCGATGCCGTAGGTGGCAAAACCCACCAAAATACCGGCACAAATAATACTCGCCCAAACCACCATTGCAGGGATGTTCGATTTCACGGCATTAAAGCTAGTGAAAATCGCACTCATCACATCAACGCGTCTCTCCATCATTAACGGAATTGAAAATGCTGAGATGCTAAATATGAGGCTTGCGATAACAAAACCAATCACAGAACCCGTAATTAAGAAGGGAGCGAACTCAGCCAGTGGTGCGCCTTGCACTGAAGGGTAGAGCGCGTGCAATAACGCAGCGATACGCATCCAGAATATCATCGCAACCATCAATACGATCGCAAAGGCCCATTGGTGGGTGGAGTTGCGAGTGATGGCTTTCATCGAGTGCAGTAGGCTTGCGTTGTGGCCTTTTTCTCTTTCCCAAGCGGCGTCATACAAGCCCAGAGCAAGAAACGGCCCTATTAGCATGTACACGATCAGGCTTGGCATTACGACCAAGTGTGTTCCTTGCCATTGGACAAGCTGAACAATGGCGATTGCCGCTCCCATAAAGCACAAACCGTAGAATGCGCTGATTAATGGCATTCTTACTAAGTCATGCAGAGCAAGCGACAACCAATGAAAGGGTGCGGAAATACTGATTTGGTTACAAGGAATGGTGCGAGCGTAATCCTTATCGCTGACCTTGTGTTTTTTATCGTTCAGTTCGGATGGGTGCGCGGTACGAGGCATAGATCCCCCTAGTTAAATAACGTCCTAGTTATAATTCCATAAGGCTCATCGATGTGGCTTGTGTGAGAGTTATGGTGTTGAGCTAAATTGCTCTTTGTCATCCCAGTTTTTGTTCTAGCGTGCATTTAACGAGCGTTATCAGGCTGAATTAATTTAAGTTAAATGTGAGCTTGATCTCTTAGGAGTTACCTTAACTATTGTCAGTAGTGTTAGAAAACACAAATTATCAGCGGTTTTTTATACTAAGTGGTTAACGGTAAAGAAGGGCATTAGAGAAGAGAATGGCGAGTGAAAGTAAGGTAAGTACATAAAAATAAAGCCCTTACTAAGAAGTAAGGGCTTTAAAGAAACAAATCGCAGTGGCTAAATTATTTTAGGCCAGCGAAGTCCGCAAGGATTGCTGCTTTGTCAGTCGCTTCCCAAGGGAACTCTTCACGACCGAAGTGGCCGTATGCAGCAGTCTGCTTGTAGATAGGCTGAAGAAGGTTCAACATCTCTTGAAGACCGTATGGACGTAGGTCGAAGTTTTGACGAACTGCTTCAATGATAATTTCGTGAGCTACTTTTTCAGTACCAAACGTTTCAACCATGATAGATGTTGGATCAGCAACACCGATAGCGTAAGACAGTTGAATCTCACAACGGTCAGCCATGCCAGCAGCAACGATGTTTTTCGCAACGTAACGAGCCGCGTAAGCTGCAGAACGGTCAACTTTTGATGGATCTTTACCAGAGAATGCACCGCCACCGTGACGAGCTGCGCCGCCGTAGGTATCAACGATGATCTTACGACCTGTTAGACCACAGTCACCCATTGGGCCACCGATTACGAAACGGCCTGTTGGGTTGATGAAGAAGTTAGTGTCTTTGTTGATCCACTCAGCAGGAAGTACTGGTTTGATGATCTCTTCCATTACTGCTTCACGTAGATCCGGTGTTGTTACTGAATCGCAGTGTTGAGTCGAAAGAACAACAGCGTCGATACCAACGATTTTACCTTGGTCGTATTGGAACGTAACTTGAGATTTCGCATCTGGGCGAAGGAAGTCAAGCTTACCGCTCTTACGTACTTCAGCTTGCTTCTTAACAAGAAGGTGAGAGTAAGTAATTGGAGCTGGCATTAGGATAGGAGTTTCGTTAGTCGCGTAACCAAACATGATGCCTTGGTCGCCTGCGCCTTGCTCTTTAGGGTCTTCTTTATCAACACCTTGGTTGATGTCTGGAGACTGCTTACCAATTGTGTTTAAAACAGCACAAGAGTCAGCGTCAAAGCCCATGTCAGAATGAACGTAACCAATTTCACGTACTGTTTCACGAGTGATTTCTTCGATATCAACCCATGCAGACGTTGTTACTTCACCGCCAACCATAACCATGCCGGTTTTAACGTAAGTCTCACAAGCAACACGTGCTTTTGGATCTTGTTCCAAGATGGCATCAAGAACAGCATCAGAGATTTGGTCTGCAATTTTATCTGGATGGCCTTCTGAAACAGATTCAGAAGTGAATAGGTGCTTAGCCATGAGAGCTCCACTTTTAGTTTTGGTGTAAATAGTTTATGGCGTCGCAAGCTAGGAAGCGCCGCCATTAAATACAGTATATTTTGTAGGTGTTTCTACATCTAGACGGCTATTCTAAATTCCAGCGGTCGAATTACAAGCTCTTTTTTATGATATGTCATAACTAATCGTTTGCGTATCGATCGAGATAAGCCACTGCCAAGTGATGTAAATGTTCGAAAATTGCGAAAAATGACTGTTAAAATGCCAGTAAAACGTTTGCAGTCGCAATAGTCGTTTGAGAGAATACCCGCGCTAATAAAAATGAAAACTTTAGCAATTATCTCTTTTTTAAATCGCTTATGTATCCAGGAGCAGACATGCCTTCTCGTAAAGATCTAGCCAATGCAATCCGCGCACTTAGCATGGACGGTGTTCAACAAGCAAATTCAGGCCACCCAGGCGCACCTATGGGCATGGCTGACATCGCTGAGGTTCTTTGGCGTGGCCACTTGAACCACAACCCAGCAAACCCAGAATGGGCTGACCGCGACCGTTTTATCCTGTCTAACGGCCATGGTTCAATGTTGATTTATTCTCTGCTTCACCTTGCAGGTTACGAGCTTTCAATTGAAGACCTGAAAAACTTCCGTCAACTGCACTCTAAGACTCCAGGTCACCCTGAGTACGGTTACGCTCCTGGTATCGAAACAACGACTGGTCCTCTAGGTCAAGGCATCACTAACGCTGTTGGTATGGCAATGGCTGAGAAAGCACTGGCGGCACAGTTCAACAAAGAAGGCCACGACATCGTAGACCACTACACTTATGCATTCATGGGTGATGGCTGTCTGATGGAAGGTATCTCTCACGAAGCATGTTCTCTAGCAGGTACGCTAGGTCTTGGTAAGCTGGTTGCTTTCTGGGATGACAACGGCATCTCTATCGATGGTGAAGTTGAAGGTTGGTTCTCTGACGATACACCTAAGCGTTTTGAAGCATACG
The DNA here is from genome assembly GCF_041473395.1 of Vibrio sp. 10N.222.55.C6. Lineage (NCBI taxonomy): Bacteria > Pseudomonadati > Pseudomonadota > Gammaproteobacteria > Vibrionales > Vibrionaceae > Vibrio > Vibrio sp. 10N.222.55.C6. The sequence goes on along the minus strand of NZ_JBFRSD010000004.1, from coordinate 297,807 downwards.
GTTGGCACGTAATCCCAGCAGTAGATGGTCACGACTCTGATGCTATCAACGCAGCGATTGAAGCGGCTAAAGCGGATCCTCGTCCAACGCTTATCTGTACTAAAACTATCATCGGTTTTGGTTCTCCAAACAAAGCGGGTACGCATGACTGTCACGGTGCTCCACTAGGCGCTGATGAAATCACAGTAACTAAAGCAGCATTGGGTTGGGAACACGGTCCTTTCGAAATCCCAGCAGATATCGCAGCTGAGTGGAATGCGAAAGAAGCAGGCGCAGCGAAAGAAGCAGCGTGGAACGCGAAGTTTGACGCATACGCAGCGGCTTACCCAGAGCTAGCAGCTGAATTCAAACGTCGTACTAACGGCGAGCTACCCGCTGAGTGGGAAGAGAAAGCAAACGCAATCATTGCTGATCTTCAAGCTAACCCAGCAAACATCGCTTCACGTAAAGCATCTCAAAACGCACTAGAAGCGTTTGGTCAAATGCTTCCAGAATTCATGGGCGGCTCTGCTGACCTTGCGCCTTCTAACCTGACTATGTGGTCTGGTTCTAAGTCTCTTGAAGCAACTGACTTTTCTGGTAACTACATCCATTACGGTGTACGTGAATTCGGTATGACGGCTATCATGAACGGTATCGCTCTGCACGGTGGTTTCGTGCCATACGGCGCAACGTTCCTAATGTTCATGGAATACGCGCGTAACGCAATGCGTATGGCTGCTCTGATGAAAGTTCAGAACATCCAAGTTTACACGCACGATTCTATCGGCTTAGGCGAAGATGGCCCTACTCACCAACCGGTTGAGCAGATCGCTTCTCTACGTCTGACTCCAAACATGAGCACATGGCGTCCATGTGACCAAGTTGAATCTGCAGTGGCTTGGAAACTGGCTATTGAGCGTAAAGATGGTCCTTCATCTCTAATCTTCTCTCGTCAAAACCTTGCACAACAAGATCGTAATGCTGAGCAAGTTGCTAACATCGCTAAGGGTGGTTACATCCTGAAAGATTGTGAAGGCAAGCCAGAGCTAATCATCATTGCAACTGGTTCTGAAGTTGAGCTTGCAGTTGAAGCTTCTGCACAACTAACCGCTGAAGGTAAAGCTGTACGCGTAGTATCTATGCCTGCAACTGACGCATTCGACAAGCAAGACGCTGAATACCGTGAGTCTGTACTTCCATCTGATGTTACAGCGCGTATCGCAGTAGAAGCTGGCATCGCTGACTTCTGGTACAAATACGTTGGCTTCGGTGGCAAGATCATCGGTATGACAACGTTCGGCGAATCTGCACCAGCAGGTGAGCTATTCAAGATGTTCGGTTTCACTACTGAAAACGTAGTAAACACAGCGAAAGAGCTTCTTGCTTAATCATTGACTGATGGCCTGTGCTAACAGTTAAATGAAGGAAAAACCGAGCGCTGAGCTCGGTTTTTTGTATCTGGGATTTGTTTCTTCTAGGCTTATCTCTACAAGCAACAGATTAACCTGTCCTAACTAAACGGGGTTATTCAAGTAATGCCTTTTGGGTAGGATTCAGTTATCATCTGTTGCACGAAATTTTGGTTAGATGTACGGAAATATGCTAAAAGTCGCGATAAATGGATTTGGACGAATAGGGCGTAATGTATTGCGCGCTGTCTATGAAAGTGGCAAAAGCCAACAAATCAAAGTAGTAGCGGTCAATGAGCTTGCTCAGCCTGACGCTATGGCTCACCTATTGCAGTACGACACCAGTCACGGCCGCTTCGGTAAGAAAATCTCTAACGATCAAGAGCACATTTATGTCCATCATGGCATTGGTGCTGAAGACAAGGGTGAGTTTGATACCATTCGTATCTTACATCTTGCTGATATTGAGCTGTTGCCTTGGCGTGACCTTGAGGTGGATATCGTTCTCGATTGTACCGGTGTTTATGGTTGCCGAGATGACGGCCTCGCGCACATTGCTGCAGGGGCGAAAAAGGTACTGTTTTCTCACCCCGGTGCCAATGACCTCGATAACACCATTATCTATGGTGTGAACCACGATACCATCGAAGCGGACCACCAAATCGTTTCCAATGGTTCGTGCACCACCAACTGTATTGTCCCTATCATTAAGGTTCTTGATGACGCCTTTGGTATCGAGTCCGGTACGATTACGACTATTCACTCTTCAATGAATGATCAACAAGTTATCGATGCGTACCACAGCGATTTGCGTCGTACTCGAGCAGCAAGCCAATCGATCATTCCTGTCGATACCAAGTTGCATAAAGGTATTGAAAGAATCTTCCCGAAATTTTCCAACAAATTTGAAGCTATATCTGTGCGTGTGCCGACGGTAAACGTAACAGCGATGGATTTAAGTGTCACAATTAATGCAAATGTGAAAGTTAATGACGTAAATCAAACCATTGTTAATGCATCCCAGTGTACATTACACAATATAGTTGACTATACTGAAGCGCCGCTCGTTTCCATCGACTTTAATCACGATCCCCATAGCGCAATCGTTGATGGTTCACAAACGCGAGTGAGCAACGGCCACTTAGTTAAAATGCTAGTGTGGTGTGATAATGAATGGGGCTTTGCGAACCGAATGCTGGATACGGTTCTTGCAATGCAAGCTTCTGAAGGCAAGAAGTAAGACCTAGAAGCAAATGTGCGGATTATTTATTTTTTAGCTTGAAATAAATACTAAGAGTCCACATATTATTAGTAGTGAAAGAATTACCAGTTGAATAATTTATAGGCTTAGCAGGGTTGCTGAGTTTCCAAAACTTTATATTTATTTAAATTTGAGAGGACAAATCATGTCTGTGATCAAGATGACTGACCTGGAACTTGCAGGTAAACGCGTATTTATCCGTGCTGACCTAAACGTACCAGTAAAAGACGGTAAAGTAACTTCAGATGCACGTATCCTTGCATCTCTACCAACTATCAAACTTTGCCTAGAAGCTGGCGCAAAGGTAATGGTTACTTCTCACCTTGGTCGTCCTACTGAAGGCGAATACAACGAAGAGTTCTCTCTAGCTCCTGTAGTTAACTACCTAAACGACGCACTAGACTGCGAAGTTAAACTAGCTAAAGATTACGTAAACGGCCTAGAGCTAAACGCTGGTGAACTTGTTGTTCTTGAAAACGTTCGTTTCAACAAAGGCGAGAAGAAGAACGAAGAAGCACTTTCTAAGCAATACGCTGCACTATGTGACATCTTTGTAATGGATGCATTCGGTACAGCTCACCGTGCTCAAGCTTCTACACACGGCGTTGGTACTTACGCTCCTGTAGCATGTGCTGGCCCTCTTCTAGCTGCTGAGCTTGAAGCGCTTGGTAAAGCAATGGACAACCCAGCTCGCCCACTAGTGGCTATTGTTGGTGGTTCTAAAGTTTCTACTAAACTAACCGTTCTAGAATCTCTTTCTAAAATTGCTGACCAGCTTGTTGTTGGTGGTGGTATCGCGAACACATTCATCGCTGCTGAAGGCCACAACGTAGGTAAGTCTCTATACGAAGCTGACCTAGTTGAAACGGCTCAAAAGCTAATGAAAGAGTGTGCTATCCCAGTAGCAACTGACGTTGCATGTGCTAAAGCATTCGACGAAAACGCAGAAGCTGAAATCAAGCACGTTTCTGAAGTTCAAGACGACGACATGATCTTCGACCTTGGTCCAGATTCAACTGCGGCACTAGCTGAAATCATCGGCAACGCGAAAACAATCCTTTGGAACGGCCCTGTAGGCGTATTCGAATTCAAGAACTTCGAAGCGGGTACAGCTGGTATCTCTAAAGCAATCGCTGAGTCTGCAGGTTTCTCTGTAGCAGGTGGTGGTGACACGCTAGCAGCTATCGATAAGTTCGGTATCAAAGCTGACGTTTCTTACATCTCTACTGGCGGTGGCGCTTTCCTTGAATTCGTTGAAGGTAAAGTACTTCCTGCAGTAGCAATGCTTGAAGAGCGTGCTAAAGCATAATTGATTTAGAAAGGCGAGATGTGAATCTCGCCTTTTAACGTTTGCTGCATATCACACTTTTTTGCTAGAATGGCATAAGTTGTGAGCAAACGATTGCAAGTTTTTAAACTTAAGTTTTTTAATCTTAAAACGATAGAATAAATAGGACTATTTCCATGTCTAAGATCTTCGATTTTGTAAAACCTGGTGTGATTTCTGGCGATGACGTACAGAAAGTATTTGAAGTAGCAAAAGAAAACAAATTTGCTCTTCCTGCTGTAAACGTTGTTGGTACTGACTCTGTAAACGCAGTACTAGAAGCAGCTGCTAAAGTTAAAGCTCCAGTAGTTGTTCAGTTCTCTAACGGCGGCGCTGCATTCTTCGCAGGTAAAGGCGTTAAACTTGAAGGTCAAGGCGCACAAGTTCTTGGCGCTGTAGCTGGTGCAAAATACGTACACGCTGTAGCTGAAGCTTACGGTGTTCCAGTTATCCTGCACACTGACCACGCTGCTAAGAAACTTCTTCCATGGATCGACGGTCTACTAGACGCTGGTGAAGAGTTCTTCGCACAAACTGGTAAGCCTCTATTCTCTTCTCACATGCTAGACCTTTCTGAAGAGTCTCTAGAAGAGAACATCGAAACATGTGCTAAGTACCTAGAGCGCATGGCTAAAATGAACATGACAATCGAGATCGAACTTGGTTGTACTGGTGGTGAAGAAGACGGCGTTGATAACTCTGATATGGACGCATCTGAGCTTTACACTTCTCCAGAAGACGTAGCATACGCTTACGAGAAACTAATGGCTGTTAGCCCACGTTTCACTATCGCTGCATCTTTCGGTAACGTACACGGTGTTTACCAAGCTGGTAACGTTGTACTTACTCCAACTATCCTACGTGACTCTCAAGCATACTGTGCAGAGAAGTTCGGTATCGCACCTAACGCTCTAAACTTCGTATTCCACGGTGGTTCTGGTTCTTCTGAAGCAGAAATCCAAGAGTCTATCGGCTACGGTGTTATCAAAATGAACATCGATACTGATACACAGTGGGCAACTTGGGACGGTATCCGTCAGTACTCTGCTGACAACTTCGATTTCCTACAAGGTCAAATCGGCAACCCAACTGGCGAAGCTGCTCCAAACAAGAAGTACTACGATCCACGCGTATGGCTACGTGCTGGTCAAGCTTCAATGGTTGCTCGTCTAGAGAAAGCATTTGCTGACCTTAACGCTGTAGACGTACTATAATTCTTTGAATTAAGTACTCTTTAAGTTTTAAGAACCCGCTCATTGAGCGGGTTTTTTTTATATCTGATAAAAACTTGTACTAAATATGTGAAAAACCTAGCGTGCGGTGAATAAATTTCGTAGTCTTTTAGTTATCGGTATTTGTGTTTATCGGTAAGTTTTAATAATTCAAAAGCTTACATAAATATGACTTTGCAATCTGTCAAAGATAGGATATCGTGCCGAAAAACTGAACTTGGTTCAGTTTATAAAAAGGACTTGGCTTTAATTTACTTTTAACACAATGACTTAACGGTAATTACACTGTTTATTATATTGCAGAGTAAATGAGGCTTAAGGCAGTTTAGCCCATAGCATATTATATAGAGGATGCACATTATGGCTGATAGTTCGACAGCGATTGAGACTCCACTTGTGGATGGTTTGTCTCAAGCAGAGCAGTGGTTAACAAATAATTCAGATTTATTTATCCAATATGGCGTAAATATCATTTCAGCACTGATAATTCTATTTATTGGTAACCTTATTGTTAAAGCAGTAGCGAATAGCGTGTCTAAGGTTCTTCAGAAGAAGAAAATGGACCGAGCAGTTGTGGAGTTCGTCCATGGTTTAGTTCGTTACTTGTTGTTTGTGATTGTTTTAATTGCTGCACTTGGTCGTTTAGGTGTTCAAACGGCATCTGTAGTTGCTGTTATTGGTGCGGCTGGTTTAGCCGTTGGTCTTGCACTACAAGGCTCACTATCTAACTTTGCTGCTGGTGTACTTATCGTTGCATTCCGTCCATTTAAGTCTGGTGACTATGTGGAAATTGGTGGTGTGGCAGGTTCAGTTGATTCTATTCAAATCTTCCAAACGGTTCTAACAACGCCAGACAACAAAATGGTTGTAGTACCTAACGGTAGCGTTATCGGCAGCCCAATCACAAACTATTCTCGTCATGCGACGCGCCGTATTGATCTAATGATTGGTGTTTCTTACAACGCTGATCTTCAGAAGGCAAAAGCGCTACTGACTAAGATCTGTGAATCTGATGAGCGTGTACTGAAAGAACCTGGCGTTCAAGTTGGTGTTCATACGCTTGCTGATTCTTCAGTTAACTTCGTTGTTCGTCCATGGGTTAGCACTGCTGACTACTGGAATGTTTATTTCGACCTGATGCAAGCAATCAAAGAAGGCTTGGATAACGAGGGTATCGAAATTCCATTCCCGCAAATGGATGTACACATGAATAAAGTAGAAGCTTAATTCCTAGTTAGTTTTTATAACTATAAGCTTTTATAAGGAAAGGCGGATAACTTAGGTTATCCGCCTTTTTTGTTGGTTTCATGAAGCTAAATAGATTTACCAGTATTGCTCAATAAGTCCATCGGTAAGCACCGTTGCTATGGCGAACATCATGGTTGCGACTGCGATATCAATGCCTTTCTTAACCTTAGGTTTAGATAGCGTCGGGCCTAGTTTTGCAGCGCCTAATGACAAAGAATAGAACCAGACGAACGAAGCCAATATAGTCCCCATAGCAAATGCAATTCTGTCGTTGCCTTCAAATTGCCCACCAATGGATCCAAGAATTACCACGGTATCCAAATAGAGATGTGGGTTTAATACTGTTACTGCCAATGCCCCTAAAATAACGGTGCGCTTGCCACGCGCTAATATCTCACCTTTCGACTCATCACTGGTGCGCACTTTGAATGCACTGCGTAGTGAGAGCAAACCATACACAGTCAGAAAAGCGATGCCACCTAGTGTCACTGAGGTAAGCAGTAATTCATTTTGCGACAAGATCGCTCCGCCGCCAAAAATGCCTAATGAGATAAACAGAGTATCGAGCAGGCTACAAATCGTTGCTGTCGTTAAATGATGATTGCGTTTTATCCCTTGATTTAGGACGTACGCATTCTGAGCGCCAATAGGGATAATCATACTTGCCCCTAGACCAAAACCTTGTAATAAAACCCAAAAACTCATTTTAACCTCCACTTATTTAACGATATTTACGTGCTATATGGCGAAGATACTCTGACCCTTTAAATAAGTATAATTAATGATTTTAATCCATTATTAGAGTTGCTAATGTGGTGATGAGTTAGCTTAAAAAGGAAGCAAATTGATGCGCGGATTGGATTATAAATGGATTGAAGCACTGGATGCTGTAGTAAAACAACGTAGTTTCGAAAGGGCTGCTGAGCAGTTATATATCTCCCAGTCGGCGGTATCTCAACGCATCAAACAGCTGGAAAAGTGGTTGGCTCAGCCAGCCTTGGTGAGAGAAAGCCCGCCTAGGCCAACGCCTGCGGGTAAAAAACTACTGGGCTTATATCGCCGTGTTCGTTTGTTAGAGCACGAGCTTGTGCCTGAGTTGATGAATGAAGAGGGTAATCAACCACTATCGATATCCATAGCCACCAACGCTGATAGTTTGGCGACATGGTTGCTACCAGCTTTGTCGGATGTGATTAAGTCTCGCCAAGTCGAGTTGAACCTCGCGATTCATGGTGAGTCGAGAACCATTGAAAAGATTAAAAGTGGCGAGGTGGCCGGTGCAATCAGTTTGGAGTCTCAAGCGATTCCTGGCTGCAGTGCTGACTATCTCGGTAGGATGGATTATGTGTGCGTGGCTAGCCCTGACTTTCATCAGCGTTACTTTGCAGAGGGCGTAAACTACGCCACCTTAAGCAAAGCACCTGCGGTTTCCTATGATCAATACGATGATCTGCATAAGAAGTTTCTGCATGATCATTTTAACGTCCCGAGAGACAGTGTGATCAATCATACAGTCGGCAGTTCAGAAGCATTTGTGCGCTTGGCATTATCGGGTGTAGCCTATTGCTTGATCCCCCGATTACAGATTATCGATGAGCTCGAGTCTGGTGCTCTGATTGATATTACCCCTGGCTTTCTGCTCTCTTATCGCATCTATTGGCACCATTGGCAGCTTGAGAGCGGAGTATTAAAAGAGGTATCCCAAGCAATATTGAGTTTTGCTCACAATCACTTACCTCAGTAAACTGTTGGTTTTTTCAGCGTCAAAGTTCTGTTAGAAGTGTGTGCTCTGGATTGGCTAAACGATAAATTGCTCTATGATGAAAGGACATTTGTTTAGCATAGGTCATACCTAATGAAGCTTGTACCAAAGATGTTAGCAACGTCTCTTACTCTTACTGCGGCGTTGAGTGCTGTGAGTTTTCCATCATTGGCTGACTCTCCATCCTTTCCTCATATTTCAACGACAGGCTATGGTGAAGTGATCGCTACACCTGATATGGCGACATTCTCTGTGAGAGTCGTGGAATCGACGATGACTGCTGAACAGGCTAAAAATACCGTTGATAAAGTCGTGACAGGCTTTCTAAACAAGCTGCATCAAGCTGGTGTTGATGAGGCGAGTGTACACAGCTCTAACCTGTATTTATCTCCTCAATATCATTACCCGAAAGATGGCAAACCGGAACTGGTTGGCTACCGCGCCTCACGTAATGTGACCGTTCAAGTGACTGAGCTAGCTAATCTTAATGAGTACATGGATATTGCGATTGGAGAAGGCATTAATCAGATCGACAACATCCAACTGCAAGTTCGCGACCAAGCTAAGTATCAAGAGCAAGCGCGCTTAGAAGCCATTAAAGATGCGACATCAAAAGCTAAATCATTGGCGAGTGGTTTTGAGCGCGAGTTAGGTGATGTATGGCGCGTGGATTACAACGCCCAATCTTCTCAGCCAGTACTCATGCGTTCAATGGCGATGGATGCAAGAACAGAATCGAACTCTTATGAAGACTCAACGATCACCATTCGTGATCGCGTGAATGTGATCTACCAGATCGAAGAGTAATGACAGTGCTATAGAAGGTTTTGGATCATGACGACCTAATTACCTACGATAGGCCAAATGCATAAAAAAGGCTCT
>NZ_JBFRSD010000004.1:220940-287999 GCF_041473395.1 Vibrio sp. 10N.222.55.C6 | reverse complement strand
AGAGCCTTTTTTATGCATTTTGAGTGCGATGATTAGTGAAGAAGACGAGCACGGATTGTGCCTTCGATCTCTTTCAGTTTAAGCAGTGCTTCTTCAGAGCGATCGGCTTCTACATCGATAACGACATAACCCATATCAGCCGCAGTCTGTAGGTATTGACCCGCGATGTTGATCCCTTCCTCAGCGAAGATGGTGTTGATCTGAGTTAGGATGCCTGGGCGGTTTTCGTGAATGTGTAATAAACGAGACGTTCCAGTATGCAGTGGTAGTGATACCTCAGGGAAGTTAACACTTGATAGCGTAGAGCCGTTATCAGAGTATTTCGCTAGCTTACCAGCAACTTCAACACCAATGTTCTCTTGTGCTTCTTGAGTTGAACCACCCACGTGAGGCGTTAGGATCACGTTATCGAACTGCATTAATGGAGACTCAAACGGGTCTGCATTGGTTTTTGGTTCTGTTGGGAAAACATCAATAGCCGCACCTGCAAGGTGTCCAGACTCCAGAGCGCCACACAGAGCAGGAATATCGACTACCGTGCCACGAGCTGCGTTGATAAAGATAGAACCAGGCTTCATGCGCTCGAACTCTTCTTTACCCATCATGTCTTTTGTTTCGTTGGTTTCAGGTACATGCAAAGAGATTACGTCACACTTGTTCAGTAATTCCGTCATGGTATGAACTTGCGTTGCGTTACCCAGAGACAGTTTGTTTTCAATGTCGTAGAAGTAAACACGCATGCCAAGGTTTTCAGCAATAATACCCAGTTGAGTACCGATGTGACCGTAGCCAATAATACCTAAACGCTTACCACGGGCTTCGTAAGAGTTGTCGGCACTCTTTTTCCAGATGCCACGGTGTGCAAGCGCGTTCTTTTCTGGAATGCCACGTAGTAGCAATAGAACCTGACCAAGAACGAGCTCAGCAACGCTTCGAGTGTTTGAGAACGGTGCGTTGAACACAGGGATACCGCGTTTTGCTGCTGCTTGAAGGTTGACTTGGTTAGTACCAATACAGAAACAACCGACGGCAACCAGCTTTTCAGCTGCATCAATAACTTCTTGGGAGATATTAGTGCGAGAACGAATACCAATGAAATGAGCATCTTTTACTGCTTCAAGAAGTTCATCTTCCGGTAGCGAGCCTTTGTGGTACTCAATGTTTGTGTAACCAGCGGCTTGCAGTACTTCTACAGAAGAAGGGTGAAGACCTTCTAGAAGTAGAATTTTAATTTTTTCTTTTTCCAGTGAAACTTTGGCCATTGTTCTCGTCCTTAAAATGGAAAGGTTGGGCAAATGCGGCGCACGTGCTACAAAATGACTGAAAGGGGAACAAATTCACCACTTTGTTAGGAGATAAACGTTTTCCCTGTGCGTCTTCTGAACAATAAAGTAACAAAAAAAAAATGTTTTGGGTAAGAAAATTACGGAATAAGACATAATTTTACAGCAATAAAGCAAAAAAAACGGCGCCCTAGGGCACCGTATGTAATGAAGTAACAGAAAAACTCAATCTTCTATTATTTATTCTTCGATTTTTGCACCTTCAGGCGTGCCGGTGATAACCACATCAGCACCACGGTGAGCGAACAGACCAACCGTCACCACACCAGCTATACCATTGATGATATCTTCTAGTTGTTTCGGGTTTTCGATCGCCATGCCGTACACATCTAGGATCACGTTGCCGTTATCGGTTGTGCAGCCTTCGCGGTAAACTGGGTCACCACCAAGCTTAACCAACTCACGTGCCACGTATGAACGTGCCATTGGGATTACTTCAACAGGCAGTGGGAATTTACCCAACACATCAACTGCTTTAGTACCGTCAACAATACACACAAACTTATCAGAGATAGCCGCTACGATTTTTTCACGAGTCAAAGCAGCGCCGCCGCCTTTGATCATATCGCGAGTTGGGTTGATTTCATCTGCGCCATCAACATAGATGTCTAGCTTAGCGACATCGTTACACTCATACACTTTGATCTCTAGCTCTTCTAGTCGCTGCGTTGAAGCAACAGAGCTTGAAACCGCACCTTTGATTTTGTCTTTCATTGTGCCTAGTGCGTCGATGAAGTGATTTACTGTAGAGCCAGTACCTACACCTACAATGCTGCCTTCTTCAACATATTGAAGTGCTGCCCAGCCAGCTGCTTTTTTCATTTCATCTTGAGTCATGCCATTCTCCTGAATAAGGTCTTGCGCTTTGAATTGATCGTTTGCGTAATGATGAAGTTAACGTTTAGATATTGAGTTAACGTTTATATATCGAGGTTAACGTTTGCGGCGCGATTATAGCGCTTTAATGGTTGTTTTCCCATTGCCAAGTTTTACTCGGAGTCACGATTTTAGGTAACGGAATGTCCCATTCTTCAATCGGTAGGGTATCAACATGTTGGCAATCATGAGCCAAACCAATAGGAGCTGCACCTTCGCCCGTCTCGAACCACTTCGCCAAGGTGCGATCGTAATATCCGCCGCCCATACCTAAACGATGGCCATGAGAGTCAAAGCCGACAAGGGGCGTAAGAATAAGGTCGAGTTGCTGACAAGGTTTAACCAGCATTTGATTGAGCTGAGGTTCGACAATACCGTACTTATTCAAGACCGTCGGTGTGGTTGGCGAGTAGTGCAGAAACAGCAGGTGTCCGGCAGAGAAGGGGTGCAATACTGGTAAATAAGTTTGCTTACCTTGCGCCCATAACCATTCGATTAAAGGCTGGGTATCGAGTTCGCCATCGATAGAGATATAGAGGGCAATATGCTGAGCAGACTGAATCTCATCAAGCTGCATGCACTGCTTAACTAAGTCGATACCGGATTGAGTTTGTTGGTCGCCAGATAAGGCATTGCGCTTGATACGGATCTGTTTGCGAAATTCGCTGCGTGTGAGCGTCTTCATAAGAAGGGATACCCCAAAGTGCCGTTGAGAATAGATGGCCCTTGAACCAGCGAGTTCAAGGCGGATCAGCAATGATTACCGTAGGCTTCTCGGTCGGGCCGAGCATGCTCAATAGCACTCAAGTACTAACCCTTAGGGATTGCTTATCGGCTCGGGGACGTGAATCCTCTGACAAACACTCCAGGGTAAATTTTGTGTACGCTATTGCTGTCCGTGCTTAACTTTACTGAGGACATCTGAAAGTGATGTCGTGAGCTGTTCCATTCGCTCGGTCAGTGCGTTTTGTTCATCATTTGCTTCAAACTTCTTGGTTTGTAATTCGTAGCAAATATTCAGAGCTGCGATAGTCAGCAGCTTCACTTCATTGGTTACCTTAGTACGTTCAGCCATCTCTTTCAATCGATTATCAAGATCGGCCGCCGCTGCAATCAATGACTCTTCTTGCCCTGGTGGACAATTCACTCGAGTCAGTTTTCCTAATATTTCAACGTCTACCGCTTGATTACTCATGATGGATGAACTCTTTAACGCGCTATTTTAAGGCTGTTGCTCTTCGCCATTTTTTGAGAAAGAAAAAGTGCAAGTACCGATGAGGAAGCAATCTCCTCTGAGGGAGAAACTATAGGTAAACCGCTATTAAGATTCAAGCTTTTCAGAGTGACTGTTTGTAAATGAGAGCTTGAGCACACAGTAATTCAGCAAATTGAACAATTGGTAGTCAGTCATCCTTCAATTGCTGGGGATCGATGCTTACCAGAATTGGGGTGAAGTGGTACGATTATACTATCGATATAAAGAATAACTGAGCGAGCTATCTGATGAGCGAAACTACTTTACCTGACTACCTAACGGTTGCGACTGAACTTCAATCGGCAAGTCTAGCCGTAACCCCTGCTGAGATGCACGGTTTATTAACGGGTATGTTAAGCGGAGGCTTAAGCCTTGCAGATAAAAGCTGGCAACCACTGATCTTCGATTACACCAATGAAGGCATGGGTTGGCCAGATCGCGCATTAACGCTAGCGGAAGCGACACTGAAAGTAACGACCAGTGAAATCACAGGTTCGGGTATGGAATTGTCTATGTTGCTGCCTGACGAAGACGCAAGCGCAAGCCTGTTTGATCTTGCTGACGGTGTGTCTGATTGGATTAACCACTTTATTTCTGGCTTAGGCTTGGTTGGCGCTCAATTGAACAAAGCGTCTGACAGTACAAAAGAAGCATTAGCTGATCTAGAAGAGATGGCTAAGCTAGGCATTGACGAAGAAGATGATCTGGAAGAGCAAGCGCAGCTTCTAGAGCACGTTATTGAGCACGTAAAAGCGTGTGCACTAACGATTCATGCTGAATTTGGTGCTCGCCCATCTGAAGATGCGGCGCCTACCATTCATTAATTCGTTGGCCGGTTTGAGGTTATGATGGCTCAGTATGATGTTGTAATTGCTGGTGGCGCAATGGCAGGGGCAACCTTAGCCCTTGCTTTGAATCACCTAAGCCAAGGTTCACTGTCGATTGCGGTAGTGGAGCCTTATCAGGTTGATCATCAAGCTCACCCTGGGTTTGATTCTCGTTCGATTGCTTTGTCCTATGGCACGGTGCAGATCCTGGATTCTTTGCGCTTATGGCAATCTATCGCTCCGGTCGCGACCCCGATTAAAGATATCCATGTTTCGGATCGCGGGCATGCCGGAATGACAGACATCTACAGTGAAGAGCTTGCTGTAGATGCGCTTGGCTACGTGGTCGAGTTAGCAGATGTGGGTCGAATCTATCAGCAGAAACTTGAATCAGAAGCGGCAATTACCATGCTTTGTCCTGAGTCTGTTAGTAAAGTTGAACGTGAAGAAGCGTTGACGACGATTGAACTGACAAGTGGGCAAACAGTAACCACTAAGTTACTGGTTGCTGCTGACGGTGCAATCTCAACCTGTTGCCAACAGCTCAATATCTCATTGAGTGAGCACGACTTTGAGCAAGTCGCTGTGATTGCCAATATTGTGGCGAGTGAACCTCACCAAGGTCGCGCATTTGAGCGTTTTACCCATCATGGGCCAGTTGCTCTATTACCGATGAGTGACAACCGTTTATCGCTGGTTTGGTGTTTAACACCAGAGCAAGCACAAAAAGTGATGACGCTAAACGACAATGAATTTCTTGAGCAATTGCAGAATGACTTTGGCTGGCGACTTGGCCGATTAGAGAAGGTCGGCAAGCGCGCGAGTTACCCTCTGATTCTTCGTCACCGACAGCAAAATATCTCTCATCGATTTGCCATTGTTGGTAATGCTGCTCAAACGCTTCACCCAATTGCGGGGCAAGGCTTTAACCTAGGCATCCGAGATGTGGCTTCCTTGGCAGAAGAGTTGTGTACCCAGTTAGATGATGTAGGTCGTTACCGTGGTCTTGTTAACTTTAGAAAGCGTAGAGAACAAGACCGAGACGCAACGATCACGTTGACTTCAAGCCTAGTTCACCTGTTCTCAAACGATTATATGACCGCTCGCATTGGGCGTAATCTTGGGTTAGCCGTAATAGATAACCTTCCACCACTTAAAGGTCCACTTTTGCGTCATACGCTTGGCCTAGTAGAAAGATAAGGTAATAAATAATGATGCAAAGTGTTGATATCGCGATTGTTGGTGGTGGCATGGTTGGCCTAGCGCTTGCTGCTGCCCTAAAAGACAGTGACCTAAGAATCGCTGTCATTGAAGGCAGAGCGCCTAGTGAAGGGCTGAGTGAGCTGCCTGATGTGCGTGTATCCGCGTTGAGTCGTTCTAGTGAAGTGATTCTTCGTAACCTAGGTGCATGGCAAGGTATCGAACAAAGACGCGCTGCACCGTATCAAGCGATGGAAGTGTGGGAACAAGACAGTTTCGCTCGTATTGAGTTTGACTCGACACGCTTGGCTCAGCCTAATCTTGGTCATATCGTTGAAAACCGTGTGATTCAATTAGCGCTGCTTGATCAGGTTAAGAAACAAGACAACGTCAGCCTGTATATGCCCGCAACGTGTAAAACGATGGCGATTGGTGAAAGTGAAGCTTGGTTAACATTGGACAATGGTCAAGCACTGACAGCTAAGTTAGTTGTTGGAGCAGACGGCGCAAACTCTTGGGTTCGTAAGCAGCAAGATATCCCATTAACACATTGGGATTACGGACACAGTGCGATTGTCGCGAACATCAAAACCACAGAGCCGCACCACAGCGTTGCTCGTCAAATCTTCACGCCTCAAGGCCCATTGGCATTCCTACCAATGCAACCAAGCAACATGAGCTCGATTGTTTGGTCTACGGAACCAAATCGTGCCGAGAAGCTGGTATCCATGTCGGATGTTGATTTTAATAAGCAGCTAACGGCAGAGTTCGACTCGAAGCTTGGATTGTGCGAAGTGGTTGGTGACCGTTTTGCTTTCCCACTGCGCATGCGTTATGCGCGTGACTTTGCGGTAGAGCGTGTGGCTTTGGTTGGTGATGCTGCTCATACCATTCACCCATTAGCAGGGCAGGGTGTGAACCTTGGCTTATTAGACGCAGCAAGCTTAGCGCAAGAGCTGTTAAAGCTATGGTCTGCGGGTGAGGATATTGGCACCAAGCGTAATCTTCGCGGCTACGAGCGCTGGAGAAAAGCAGAGGCGGCGAAAATGATTGCTTCAATGCAGGGCTTCAAAGATCTGTTTGAAGGCGATAACCCAGCTAAGAAGCTGATTCGTGGTATTGGTATGAAGCTAGCGGGCCAATTACCGGGTGCGAAAGATGAGATCATGAAGCGCGCACTGGGTTTGTCTGGCAATCTTCCTGACTTAGCTAAGCGTCCAGTGACTCATCGATAATGACATAGTGTTCTGGTGGTTTATCGAATCATCATTGATACGAAAGTTGGTACGAAAAAAGGGTTGGCATAATACCAACCCTTTTTGTTTTTAATTCTGTAGATAATCAGGTCATGCGTACGCGCAGCGAAGTTTCATGATTTCACTATTTATTTCTTTCACTGTTTGAAAGTGACGTTTTTCTGCTCGGTCTGGTAGCACTAGCTTACCGTTATCAAACTCAAATTTTCCTACGCCGTAAATGTAGATTCGTCCTTTGAAAAGTCGACTTACATGTTTAGCAATCATACTCGGTGTATAGCGCTTAAACAGTCTCATTCTTAATTATCCTTATATTTACCTAGCCTGCATATTATAGAAAAACTCCGAGATAATAATTGTGATAAGCATGGAGTTATATGCAGTAGCGTTGACGTTAATTAGATATTTGTGCTGTTCTAAGCACTTTCTTCAGTAAATATCTATTTTTACGTGAGCTCCTCCCCAAAATAATACTGAGTAGTGAACTGCCGTGAACTTTTCTGTTCAGTATTAAGCAGTGATAATGTTACAAGTATAAGAATAGGCGGGATTTTTTTGTTTGTGTAATCAAATTGTAAATTTCGGACAAAAAAAAGCCCGTCTAAAACGGGCGAATAGTCACAGATGCATTACACAAAAGTGGATACTGATGTTACTCAGTGGATTCACTTGCACTGATTTGCTTAATAGCTAGTCAGTAAATTTACAATAACGCAAATTTAACCTTGTGACTACTTATGCTTTTATTTTGAGTAACTATTTATTAATGGTGTGTTCTTCTTATGACGAGGTTCACACTAAAAATGTACTCAATGAAATATTAAAATGAAGTTTGCGAAGCATGATCTAAACGATCATCGACTGATGTCCGCGACGGTCGGTGCACATAGCGCCATAAGATCATTGAGATCCAGCGCAACGCCAGCCATTCGGTCGCCGGAGCTAATGGTTACGGTCGAGTTGTTTTGAATGGAAGGATCAAAAATGATCGGCATGTGTCTCTTGAGAGCGAGCGGACCAACACAACCCACTTTAAAACCGGTGATCGCTTCAACATCAGCGAGCGACACGCAGGTCATTCGACGGCAATTCAGTACCGAGCGTACTTTCTTGGGGTCGACAGAGCGATCGCCAGCAGTACAGGCTAACGCATACTGGTTGCCCATATCCTTGAGCAGGATGCACCTCACCATTTGAGAGGCGTCGATGCCTCGCTCTTGTGCAGTTTCTTCAATGCTGGTGGTTGGCTTGCTTTGCATCAGCAGGCGATAATTCACCTGCTGTTGATCCAGCCATTGTGTAATCTGCGTTTCCACGTGGTTACTCGTCGTCAAGGCCGTACGGCAGTGGCAGGATATTCCATGTTTGATCAGGCTGCGCGGTCAGTCGCAGCTGAACATCGTCATCAAGGTTGTTTGGCAGTACCATCAAACCAATCGCTCGGTTATCAGCAAATTGATAGACGTTTAATAGTCGGCCTGCGCCACGCCAGTTCTCACCCACGCTACGCTCTAGTTCAATTGGGTTCTCTAGAGACAATACTTCTGCTGTCGTTCCTGAAACAATGCGCATCTCACGCTTGTTCATGCCACGGTACTTGGCACGAGCTACCGTTTCTTGACCTGTGTAGCAGCCTTTTGAAAAGCTGATTCCACCAATCGCTTGCAGGTTAAGCGCTTGAGGGATGTGCTCGTTTTGCTCTGCTTTCGATAGGTTAGGCTGAGCATCAAGAATTTCATGATATTGCCAAAGTGTTTCTGATACTTTCTCCGCAGCGCTGTTTGATACCAAGGCTTCAGCGGCTTCTTCTGTCACAAGTAGAGCCCAGCGGTTATCTGCAACTTGAACCGCTGTACCACCAGAGATAGCACGCACATTACCTTGGCTTTCTGAAATAGAATCAATGTATTGATTAGCTGACGAACCCATCACACCGATAACAACGTCAGACGTTTGCTCGATATCGACCTTAGAGAACACCGCGTACTTCTTGATTTCAACGAGCTCGACTTCAATCGCTGATTTAGGTTGCATGAGTGCGTAGCCACCGTTGTGGTGGAACAAACGAAAGATACTCCATACCTTTCCTTTTGCATCACAGTGCGCGCCTAATGTGGATTCATCATTAGGAAGAGTGACGACATCGCACGTTACTTGACCCTGTAGGTACGACTTTTTGTCATCGCCTATCATGGTAATTGCACTCCAGTCTGATACGTGTGTCATCATCAGTTCTGGAAGCGATTCATTTTGCGTATGAGCGAGTGGCTGAAATATGTTTTTCCAATCCATTTTATCTTTCCTAAGAATTTTATTTGGCTCTATGTTAATCCGGTTCTGTTTCTTTGTCAGCCTAGGTTTTTTTGTGAGCTTAGATAGGGACTGTGACTCACATAGTAGTTGCAGGGCGTATGACTTGTTACACTCCGAGAAAGAAAAATTATAGGTGAGGATAGCCAATGTACACTGCAGAGCAGAAAGCACGAATTAAATGGGGTTGCCGTCGCGGCATGTTAGAACTTGATGTAGTCATCATGCCATTTTTCGAAGAGTGTTTTGATTCATTGCAAGAGCAGGAACAGCGCGAGTTTGTTTCTCTATTAGAGTGTGATGATCCAGATTTGTTTACTTGGGTAATGGGCCACGGACGCAGTGAAAACCTAGGCCATGCATCAATGGTTGATAAAATTGTCGCACACAACCTCAGCAAGGTTCGTTAAGCTTCAGCTTAACCCTTCGTATTCCGCATTATTTGCAAAAGGCACTATTTTTGGGTGCCTTTTGTTTTTCATCGTCCTGTCTTCTATTCCACTTGCCGCCAGCCTTTATTGCTTAGCTTTAATGATCCGCTTGTTCAGAAACAATCATGTGATTCTAAATAGTGTCTATGGGCGTTTTGATTACAGAGAGGATGGTGATATTCGACTCAATGACCGAACTTACCGACTCAAGTCCGTTGATAAGATCTGGGCGCAGTTCTTCGTTAAATTGCAGTTTGAATGTGGGCACTCGGTACTGCTTTGGCGGGACAGCTGTTGCGAGCGAGAATATCGCCATTTTCTGGCGAACTTACAACGAGCGCGCTAGAGAAGCCAAACTATTCGATGAAAGAAAGTATTAGATAAAAGAAAGCGTTAGACAAAAGAAAAGGGAGCACTCGGCTCCCTTTCGTTTAATCATTTTCCGCTGACGGCTAATTCGCTAAGCACGTTTAACCAATTATTATGATTGGCGTTTCTCTGGCGTCAGAATCGTTGGGCCACTGTCTTCTGCAAGTTCAGGGTAATCCAACGTGTAGTGGAGGCCGCGGCTCTCTTTACGTTGCATTGCACAACGAACCATTAGCTCTGCCACTTGTAGCAAGTTACGCAGTTCTAATAGGTTATTCGAAACCTTGAAGTAGCTGTAGTACTCATGAGTTTCTTGTTGCAGCATCTGAATGCGACGCAATGCTCGCTCTAGTCGTTTATCCGTTCGAACAATGCCCATGTAATCCCACATGAATAGGCGCAGTTCGTGCCAGTTGTGTTGAATGATAACTTCTTCATCACTGTTGGTGACCTGGCTTTCATCCCATGCTGGCAGTTCAGCGCACAGTTGAGATTGGTCGATGTTCTCAACGATATCTTTTGCTGCTGCCCATGCGTAAACCACACACTCAAGCAGTGAGTTAGAAGCCATTCGGTTTGCACCGTGTAAGCCGGTGTAGCTCACTTCGCCAATCGCATACAAGTTCGTTAGGTCGGTTTGACCCTGCTTATTCACCATGACACCACCACACGTGTAGTGAGCGGCTGGTACGATAGGGATCGGCTCTTTGGTCATGTCGATGCCCAAGTCCATCAAGCGAGTATGGATCATCGGGAAGTGCGCTGTGATGAATTCTTCAGGCTTGTGGCTGATATCAACATACATACAGTCGGCACCTAAGCGCTTCATTTCGAAGTCAATTGCACGAGCAACCACATCACGTGGCGCCAGTTCACCGCGCTCATCGAAGTCCTTCATAAAGCGAGAACCATCTGGACGACGCAAGTAAGCACCTTCACCACGCAGTGCTTCCGTTAGTAGGAAGTTACGCGCTTCTGGGTGGAATAAACAAGTTGGGTGGAACTGGTTGAACTCAAGGTTTGCCACACGACAACCCGCACGCCAAGCGATAGCAATACCATCACCTGAAGAAACATCTGGGTTAGAGGTGTATTGGTAAACCTTTGAAGCGCCGCCTGTTGCTAATACAACAAACTTAGCGCGCACGGTTTCAACATGTTCTTGGTTACGGTTCCAAATGTAGGCACCGATCACCTTGTCTTTTGAACCACCAATCTTATCTTCCGTGATCAAATCCAGCGCATTGTGGCGCTCGAAGATCTCGATATTTGGGTGGTTGTTGACGTTATCTTGTAGTGAGGTTTGCATCGCCATGCCAGTTGCATCGGCAGCGTGCAGAATTCTGCGGTGACTGTGGCCACCCTCACGAGTGAGGTGATATTTTGGTTGGCCTTCTGTGCTGTTCTCATCTTTATCAAATGGAACACCACCATCAATCAGCCATTGCACACACTCTTTCGCATTTTCAGCAATGAATTGAACTGTATCTTCTTCGCATAACCCAGCCCCAGCGATTTGAGTATCCTCTACATGAGACTCAATACTGTCCGACTCATCGAACACCGCGGCGATACCACCTTGTGCGTAATACGTCGATCCTTCGCTGCGTGGTCCTTTGCTTAATACAATTACTTTTGCATGTTCTGCTACGCGTAAGGCTAATGACAAGCCTGCCGCACCACTTCCTACCACTAATACATCACACTGATGTTCACGGTTTGCGTTCATAAAACTTATTAAATCCCGGGCTATAGTCGAGTTGTCCACTCTCAATTGACTTTGTCTTGTTTTAGGAGTTTGGCTAAGACTGTTATAATCTCTCCAGAGTCATCCTTAAACGCTATGCAAAATCAATATATAGACAGCTATCTAGAAATATTTAATTGCTCAATACCATTGCTTTTGCTCAAGTTTCCCCAAATTGATAGGGATAGCTATTTTTATTACATCACATTGTGAAACAATAATGGCAAATAATTTTAAGAAAGTTGGAACTTTCGGTATTTGGCTTAGTCACAATAGTGCTCTTGTAGACGGTGGTGTCAATACTACATTTCGCATAATTAGTACCCATATCTGTGAAGGTGAGGGTTATAACAATAGGAGTACCCGCTCGAATGAACGAGCAGCTAACCGATCAAGTGTTGATTGAGCGAGTTCAGAGTGGAGATAAGCAGGCATTTAACTTACTAGTGGTTAAGTATCAAAACAAAGTTTGTAATCTTATCTCTCGATACGTGAATAATTCCGGTGATGTACCTGATGTAGCACAAGAAGCTTTTATTAAAGCTTACCGCGCGATACCTAACTTTCGTGGCGAGAGTGCCTTCTATACATGGTTATACCGAATTGCCGTGAACACCGCTAAAAATCATATCGTTGCCCAAAGCCGTAGGCCGCCAGCAACCGATGTAGATGCAGAAGATGCAGAATATTACGAAACAGGCAGCGCGTTAAAAGAAATATCGAACCCTGAGAACTTAACGCTGTCTAAAGAATTGAAACAAGTTGTTTTTGGAGCGATTGAAGCGCTACCAGAAGACTTAAAAACTGCAATGACGTTGCGAGAGCTCGAAGGTTTGAGCTACGAAGAGATTGCAGAAGTAATGGATTGCCCTGTAGGAACCGTACGTTCGCGTATTTTCCGAGCTCGTGAAGCGGTGGAAAAGAAAATCAAACCTCTTTTGCAACGCTAGAACTTGTAATAATTATGGTGAAAATAATGGCTGATAAAGAAAAGCTTTCGGCACTCATGGATGGTGAAACGATCGATAAAGCTCTCATTGTAGATCTAGAATCTGATCAAGAAAGCATGGATACTTGGCAGAGTTACCATTTAATTGGTGATGTTATGCGTGGGGATTCGCCAGAAACTCCAGAGTGGAACATTGCTAATAGTGTAGCGGCAGCGCTTGAGAACGAGCCTGCACATGGTTCAATGTCGAACCTGCACCAAGTGAATGTTGAACCTACTGTTGCTCCAATTGAAGAGCAACCTAAACCTCAGCAAGCGAAGCGTCAGCTTCCGGCGTGGTTACAACAGTTTGGACAAGTTGCCGTGGCAGCGTGTGTTTCATTAGCCGTTGTATTAGGTGTTCAACAATATGGTGGTAGCGACCCTGCAGCACCAGAGCAGTTGCCTGTACTCCAGACGATTCCATTTGCCGGTTCTGCGGAACCAGTAAGTTTAACGCGTGACTCTGTTGAGAAACCAGCATCTGAAGCTAACTTGCAAGAGCAGCGCAAACGCGTTCATGCATTGTTAGAAGATTATGAGCTGCAGCTAAGATTAAACAGTGATGCATCGCCAATGCAAGATGCACATCTAGAATCGGACATTGAATGAAGAAAATCCTGGTCGGTGCACTGACACTGTTCAGCTTGATGTCTCCAACAGCCTTTGCAGAGGAAACCACTGCAAAGGCCTTGTTGCATCAAATGAACGAGGCCAGTCAGCATCTAAATTACGAACTCTCCTACATTTTGATAAAGAAGAGCAGTATTGAGCCTCTTGTTTATCGCCATGCGGTTAACGACGACCAACAACTTGCACACCTTGTTTATCTAAGCGGCCCTGTTCGTGAAGTCATTCGACGTGGCAACGAAGTTAGCTACATCGAGCCGGGTACAGAGCCATTTACGATTCAGTCAGGCAGCATGGTTGCGCCTGTTATTCCGATGATTAATCGAGATATCGAATCTCTGAATCAGTACTACGACTTTGTGAAAGTTGGTCGCTCTCGTGAAGCAGGTAGCACCACTCAAGTGCTGCGTGTCGTGCCGAAAGATGGCCTTCGCTACTCTTACGTGGTTTGGGTAGACGAAAAAACGAATCTTCCTTTGCGTGCCGACCTTTTGGATCGTGATGGCGAAGTGCTTGAACAGTACCGCACTATCTCTTACGTGGTGAACGATAAGATTGCTGAGGCTATGGGTGGCTTGAGCCAAGCTCAATTGCCGAAAGTTTTATCATTACCGGAAGGCTTAGTGAGTGAAACTAACTGGCAAGCGTCGTGGATTCCTGAAGGGTTTAAATCAAAAGAGCTTAGCCGCTATCAAATGGCTGCGACCGATAAAATGGTTGAAAGTCAGCTTTTCAGTGATGGACTGTTTAACTTTTCGGTTTATATCGCGGAAAAAGATGAGCATTCATTGAAAGGGCAGCTGGTGCGTCAAGGGCGTAGAACCTTGCACAGCTTAGTGATTGGCGATAAAGAGATCTCTGTGGTTGGTGACATTCCGCCGGCAACTGCAAAACGTATTGCTCAGTCAGTTACATTTAATAAATCGGTACAAGCGCAATGATGACCGCGCTGGCGACCGTTAGCTCGGTTGAACAAAAAGGTAAGCAATACTTTGTTCAATTGAGCTGCGAACAACAAACCAGTTGTAGCAGCTGTTCTTCTCAAAAAAACTGCGGTACGGGTATTGTGACCAAGGCTGTTGGCAATAAATCTTTGTTTTGGCAGCTTAAAACCAAAAGCTTAGTCAAAGCTGGACAAATCGTAGAAATTGGCTTTCCAGAAAAAAGCCTACTTCAGTCGGCGGCGATTGTTTATCTCATCCCACTTTTCATGTTGATGATTGGTGCTGGTTTTGGGCAACTCTTGTTACAACCCTTACTCCAGGGCGGCGAGGGCATTGTTATCTTAAGTGCAGCACTGTTTACTGCTGGTGGGATTGCCTTAGCGAAGCGGTTAGCCAAACCCATGGAAGACAAATCCAAGCAAGAAGTCGTCTTGATTCGAATCCTAGGTGAGTCTCTCGTCTAATTTATGATGCTTCTTGCCCTTAAATTGGGTAGAATCTGCCAACTTGATTGAAATGCCGCCACCAATGCTGACTGTAGATTGGACGCGTCGCGGCTTTCTTATTATCCCTATTCAAAGAGTTTAGTCACACCAAGCCTATGAAGCACATTCGTAATTTTTCGATTATCGCCCACATCGACCACGGTAAGTCGACCCTTTCTGACCGCTTAATCCAAGTTTGTGGAGGATTAAGTGAACGTGAGATGGCAGCTCAAGTCCTCGATTCTATGGATATAGAACGCGAGCGTGGTATTACAATTAAAGCGCAGAGTGTGACTTTAGATTACAAAGCTAAAGATGGTGAAACTTACCAACTTAACTTTATCGACACTCCTGGACACGTAGACTTCTCTTACGAAGTATCTCGTTCTCTAGCGGCTTGTGAAGGCGCACTACTTGTAGTGGATGCTGGCCAAGGTGTTGAAGCACAAACTCTAGCAAACTGTTACACAGCAATCGAAATGGAACTGGAAGTAGTGCCAATCTTGAACAAGATTGACCTACCAGCTGCTGAACCAGAACGTGTTGCTGAAGAAATCGAAGAGATCGTTGGCATCGATGCGATGGAAGCGACTCGCTGTTCTGCGAAAACAGGTTTGGGTGTTGATGATGTTCTAGAAAACATCGTGACGGCAATCCCGCCACCGGAAGGTGATCCTGAAGCGCCTCTACAAGCGTTGATCATTGACTCTTGGTTCGATAACTACCTTGGCGTAGTTTCTTTGGTTCGTATCAAAAACGGTAAGCTGAAGAAGAACGATAAGATCAAAGTAATGTCGACAGACCAAGTATGGGGTGTTGACCGTCTAGGTATCTTCACGCCTAAGCAAATCGATACTACAGAGCTAAATACTGGCGAAGTAGGTTGGGTTGTTTGTGGTATTAAAGACATCCTAGGTGCACCAGTTGGTGATACGTTGACGCTTGCAAAAGGCGGCAGCACTGAACGTCTACCTGGTTTCCAAAAAGTGAAGCCTCAGGTATACGCTGGTCTATTCCCTGTATCATCTGATGACTACGAAAACTTCCGTGACGCGTTAGGCAAATTAAGCCTGAACGATGCATCACTGTTCTTTGAACCAGAAAGTTCAGCAGCACTTGGTTTTGGTTTCCGTTGTGGCTTCTTAGGAATGCTTCACATGGAGATCATCCAAGAGCGTCTAGAGCGTGAATACGACCTAGACCTAATCACAACTGCTCCAACAGTAGTGTATGAAGTTGTAAGAACAGATAAAACGGTTCTTTACGTTGATAGCCCGGCTAAACTGCCAGCGGTTAATGACCTAGAAGAAATTCGTGAGCCAATTGCACGCTGTAATATTCTGGTACCTTCGGATTACCTAGGTAACGTAATCACACTGTGTGTTGAGAAGCGTGGCGTACAAGTAGACATGGTCTACCACGGTAACCAAGTTGCTGTGACGTACGATCTTCCTATGGCAGAAGTAGTTCTAGACTTCTTCGACCGTCTGAAGTCAACGTCTCGCGGCTATGCATCATTGGATTACAACTTCCAACGTTACGAGCCATCAAACATGGTACGTGTAGACGTACTGCTGAATGGCGAAACAGTTGATGCACTAGCTATCATTACGCACAAAGATATTGCTCAGTCTCGTGGTCGTCTACTGGTAGAGAAGATGAAAGAATTCATCCCTCGTCAGATGTTCGATATCGCGATTCAAGCAGCGATTGGTAACCACATCATTGCTCGTTCTACAGTGAAACAACTGCGTAAGAACGTAATCGCAAAATGTTACGGTGGTGATATCAGTCGTAAGAAGAAACTTCTTAAGAAACAAAAAGAAGGTAAGAAGCGTATGAAGCAGATCGGTAACGTTGAACTGCCTCAAGAAGCTTTCCTTGCAATCCTTCACGTTGGAAAAGACTAGGTATCAATCGCACTAACTATCTGCTGAATATTACTGGTTAAAATCGTTTATTTCTTTGTTGCAAAGATTGCAATTAGGCCCACTAGTCACTGCACTTTGCGCCTCGAACTAAACGATTTTTCCTGCGTAATCTTCCCAGCATTTAGTCAGCATGATTGATACAAATTAGAAATATTAAGCAGAGTGAAAGAGTTATGCTCTTTCACTTTCGTTATTTTTAAAGAAATGAAATTTAAGGGATATCAATGGCTAATACATTTTCGCTTATCTTAGTGATCGTAACTCTAGTGACCGGCATTGTATGGGCGTTGGAAAAGTTTGTGTGGGCGAAGAAGCGCCAGCAAAAGCTTGCTGACGTTGAAGCACAATCGAATGGCCTAGACGCTGAAACTAGCGCAAAAGTTACGGCTCAACCTTGGTGGGTTGAGAACAGTGTGTCCATTTTCCCGGTAATTGCATTTGTTTTGATCTTGCGTTCATTCATCTATGAACCGTTTCAAATCCCTTCTGGCTCGATGATGCCAACCCTTTTGGTTGGTGATTTCATCTTGGTAGAGAAGTACGCGTACGGTCTAAAAGACCCAGTATGGCGCACTCAATTGGTAGAAACAGGCAAGCCAGAACGCGGTGACTCAATCGTATTTAAGTACCCACCTCAGCCAAACATCGACTACATTAAGCGTGTTGTTGGTATGCCAGGTGACACGATTCGCTACAGCAGTCGTAAAGAGATCTGCATTCAGGCGAAGGGTACAAGTAGCTGTGAACCAGTGAAACTAAGTAATGTTGAAGAGAGCCAATTTATTCAAGATGGTGTGCCTCTGATTCAGCTGAACGAACAGCTTGGAGACGTAGAACACCAGATTTTAGTTAACCCATTGCGCCGCGATCGTGTGCAAGCATATCAGCCTCGCAATGGTGTTAACGAATGGGTCGTTCCAGAAGGCCAGTACTTTGTGATGGGTGATAACCGTGACAACAGTGCCGATAGCCGTTACTGGGGCTTTGTCCCTGAAGCAAACCTTGTTGGTAAGGCCGTTGCTA
This sequence comes from Vibrio sp. 10N.222.55.C6, assembly GCF_041473395.1. Classification (NCBI taxonomy): domain Bacteria; kingdom Pseudomonadati; phylum Pseudomonadota; class Gammaproteobacteria; order Vibrionales; family Vibrionaceae; genus Vibrio; species Vibrio sp. 10N.222.55.C6. The sequence goes on along the minus strand of NZ_JBFRSD010000004.1, from coordinate 270,384 downwards.
TTTGGATCAGCTTCGAATTCGAACGCGGTTCAGACAGTGTACTTCCAACATGGATTCCTACTGGTGTGCGTTTTAATCGCATCGGTGGGATTCATTAATCGATCACATAACACATCGAGAGAGCATGAATTCTCCAATTGATAAACTAGAGAGAAAGATTGGCTATCAGTTTAATGATGCCGATCTTATCCACTTGGCGCTGACTCACCGCAGCGCCGCAGGTAAACATAACGAACGTCTTGAGTTTCTGGGCGATTCAATTTTAAGTTTTGTTATCGCTGATGATCTTTACCACCGTTTTCCTAAGGTAAACGAAGGTGATATGAGCCGCATGCGCGCAACATTAGTACGTGGTCATACATTGGCAGAACTAGGTCGTGAATTCGAACTAGGAGATTACTTAAAATTAGGTCCAGGTGAGTTGAAGAGTGGCGGTTTCCGTCGTGATTCTATTCTAGCGGATGCGGTTGAAGCGGTCATCGGCGCTGTCTATTTAGATAGTGATACCGAGACGGTTCGCGGCATTATTTTAAGCTGGTACCAATCTCGCCTAGATGCTATTCAGCCTGGAGTATCTCAAAAAGATCCGAAAACTCGCCTACAAGAGTTTTTGCAAGGTCGAAGAAATCCTCTACCTGTCTACACAGTGACTAATATTAAAGGTGAAGCACACAACCAAGAGTTTACGGTTGAGTGTGAAGTGGCAGGTGTGGATAAACCTGTTATCGGTAAAGGCACTAGCCGCCGCAAGGCAGAACAAGCGGCTGCTGAAACAGCATTAGAGCAACTAAGCAATGTCTGATAACAACCAAGATTTCGATATCGATGCATTCTTTTCATCTGATAGCAAAAAAACAGGCCTACCGGAAAACCAACACTGTGGCTTCATCGCTATTGTCGGTCGCCCAAATGTAGGTAAGTCGACGCTTCTGAACCATATTCTGGGTCAGAAGATTTCTATTACATCACGTAAACCACAGACGACACGTCACCGTATTATGGGCGTTGAAACTGAGGGTGATTACCAAGCGATCTTTGTTGATACTCCTGGACTTCATATTGAAGAAAAGCGTGCCATCAACCGCTTGATGAACCGTGCGGCGAACAGCTCATTGAGTGATGTAAACCTAGTATTCTTCCTTGTCGATGGTACTCACTGGACTGACGACGATGAGATGGTTCTGAACAAACTGAAGAAGACTGACTTCCCAGTTGTACTTTGCATCAACAAAGTAGATAACGTTCAAGACCGTACTAACGTCATGCAGCACATGATGGAAGTCTCTAAGAAGATGGACTTCATTGATGTAGTGCCAATCTCAGCGAAGCAAGGTAAAAATATTGATGTACTGCGTAAGCACGTACGTGAACATTTACCTAAAGCGACACACCACTTCCCTGAAGAATACGTGACTGATCGCTCGCAACGTTTTATGGCCTCTGAAATTATCCGTGAAAAGCTGATGCGCTTTACGGGTGACGAGCTACCTTACTCGGTAACGGTTGAAATCGAACGTTTCGATTACAACCCAGATAACGATGGCTTCCACATCAATGCACTGATTCTTGTTGAGCGTACAGGCCAGAAGAAAATGGTGATTGGTAAAGCGGGCGAGAAGATCAAAACGATTGGTCGTGAAGCGCGTATCGATATGGAAGAGCTATTCGGCCGTAAGGTTTACCTAGAGACTTGGGTCAAGGTTAAATCTGGCTGGGCTGATGATGAGCGTGCACTTCGCTCGTTAGGCTACATCGACGATCTATAATATATTGAACGTCACTTTCTGAGATTAAGAAAGTTGAACTGAAGATAAATCCAAGAGAGAGTGCGAACTCTCTCTTTTTGTATCTGTAATAAGGGTAAGTGATTGAGCGAAGGGTTACAGCGATGCTTTGTGTTGCACCGTCGACCATACAGTGAGTCGAGCCTGATCTTGGACGTCTTCAGCGAAGAGTTCGGTCGGGTGACGTTGATGTCTAAAGGCGCTCGCAGCAAGCGTTCCAATTTGAAAGGTGCATTACAACCTTTTACGCCGCTATTGCTTAAGTGGTCTGGTAATGGTTCGATGAAAACCTTACGCCAAGCTGAACCCATCAGCTTGGGGCTCCCTCTCGCCGGTATTAATCTGTATTCAGGCATGTACGTGAACGAGCTTATCGGTCGGGTATTGATGGCGGAAGTACCGATGCCTGCACTTTTTCACGACTATCTTCATGCTTTAACAGAGCTGGCGCATAATGATAATCCTGAGCCAGCACTGCGTCGCTTTGAGCTGGCTCTATTATCTGCTATGGGTTACGGCGTCGACTTTTTACACTGCGCGGGCACTGGCGAAGCGATTGATCCGAGCATGACTTATCGCTATCGAGAGCAGAAAGGTTTCATCGCTTCAGTACGTCGAGATAACCTGACTTTTATGGGCGATGAACTTATTGCAATCAGCGAACGTAGGTTTATCACTAAAGAGCAGTTAAAAGCGGCAAAACGCTTTACACGCATAGCCTTAAAGCCGTATCTTGGCGGCAAACCATTAAAAAGTAGAGAGCTATTTATGCCAACAATAGCCCTCTCCAGAGCACGGAGTATTGGAAAATGAGCTCAATCCTTTTAGGCGTTAATATCGACCATATTGCAACACTACGTAATGCACGTGGTACTAAATACCCAGATCCAGTACACGCAGCTGAAATCGCTGAACGTGCTGGTGCAGATGGCATTACTATTCACCTGCGTGAAGACCGTCGTCACATCGTTGATCGCGATGTGCGTATTCTGGCTGAAACACTTCAAACTCGCATGAACTTGGAGATGGCCGTAACGGACGAGATGGTTCAAATTGCACTCGATACTAATCCTGAGTTTGTTTGTCTGGTTCCTGAAAAACGTGAAGAGCTAACCACTGAAGGTGGCTTGGACGTAGTTGGTCAACTAGAGAAGATCAAAGCGGCGACACAAAAACTGTCTGCAGCAGGTATCAAGGTATCTCTGTTTATCGATGCTGACCGTGAGCAAATCGATGCTGCAAAAGCGTGTGGCGCACCGTTCATTGAACTGCACACGGGTCACTATGCTGATGCTAAGACAGAAGAAGATCAACAAGACGAGCTTAAGAAGATCGCAGCAGGCGCAAGCTATGCAGATGACTTAGGTATCACAGTCAATGCGGGTCATGGTCTGACTTACCACAACGTAGCACCGATTGCGGCACTTCCAGAGATCTACGAGCTGAACATCGGTCACTCGATCATGGGACGTGCAGTGTTTGATGGCTTAAACAAAGCCGTTGCAGACATGAAAGCAATCATGGAAACAGCACGTAACAACGCTTAGTTCGGCAAGTCGTCGGCACTAAGCGATGTACAGTTAATCATTAGACAGAAGTTAAGTAGTAGAGGAAACATGGCAGTTGTTGGATTAGGTACAGATATCGCAGAAATCGAACGTGTCGAGAAGGCGCTGTCGCGAAGTGGCGACGCTTTTGCTCAGCGTATTTTGACGGATTCTGAGTTTGAAGTATTCCAACAGTTGAAGCAAAAAGGCCGTTACCTTGCAAAACGTTTTGCTGCTAAAGAAGCTGCATCTAAGGCGTTAGGTACGGGGATTGCGCTGGGTGTTACCTTCCACGACTTTGAGATTTCAAACGATGAGCATGGTAAGCCAGTATTGAGCTTACACAAGAAAGCGCGTGAAATCGCAGAGGCGAATGGCACAACATCGATTCATCTGACTATCTCGGATGAGCGTCACTACGCTGTGGCAACGGTGTTACTCGAATCGTAAACAGATTATCGCGACTTTATATCTAGTGCTCTTGGCTCTAGACAGAAAAAAGCAGAGCTCATGAGCTCTGCTTTTTTATTGGCGGGTAAACCCTCTAAAGAATACTAGTGAGTAACAAGTACCCGCTAGGCCTTCGCCTGTTTCAAGTAGTGAATCGCGGTTGCTTGAACCTTATCTAATTCATCCTGAAGCTCGAAAAGCTCAGGTTCAATGTCTTCAACAGAAGTACCTGAACGCAGCTCTTTCTCTATTGTCGCACATACCGATTTTAGCCTTGGTACGCCGCTGTACGAGCTGCTGCCATGCATCTTGTGAATGATGTGTATCAGCTCTTCAACTGGATAGTCACTGTCTTCTATCGCTTTGTCTGCTGCCTCATACACCTCTGGAATAAAGTCGACGAGCATTTGCAGCATATCGCGTGCGAGGTCTTCTTTATTGGCGGCTTGTTTCATCGCAGCTTGCCAATCAATGATGATGTTTGTGTGCACGCTGGCTTCAGTTTCTGACACCGGACCGTTGTCGACTTCAGCAGAGACCGCTGGGTGGTCTGGATCTATTTTTTCGATGTGCTCAACCTCAGAGGTCGAGCTCCAATGAATCAGAACCTGCTGTAAAACATGCTCTTCAATAGGTTTGGTTAGGTAGTCATCCATGCCCGCTTCAAGCAGTCGATCTCGTTCGCCAATCATTGCATGTGCGGTCACGGCAATTACAGGTGTATTCGCATTGTTCGCCAGTTTTTTGATGTTCTGACAAGCGGTTACACCGTCCATCTGTGGCATTTGAATATCCATGAAGATGATATCAAATGGCGTCTCTGTCGCTTTGTCTATCGCCTGCTGACCACTGGTACAACTGATGACGGTTTCTACACGCTCTTTAAGCAGCGCGGTAATCAACTTAAGGTTGGCTGGGTTGTCGTCTACTGCCATCACAGTAAGCGGTAACTTCTCTTCAGAATGCGTTTCAATCGCTGGTGCAATCAAGGTAGGTGCCTGATTCGATACCAGAGTTTGCAGCAACTTCTTACGAGAAAGAGGCTTGGTGATGCACTGAACATCGACCTCTTTCATTAGTTGCTCACCCAACGCTAGCTCGGTACTTGGTGTACCAATAATCACGTTTTGAGCAATCTTCTTCGCACCGATCGCCCAACCACTCACAGTATCAAATTGATACTCTTGGTTGGCGGCTAGGTTAAGCAGAACGTAGTCATACGAGGTCGTCTCATCTGGCATCACCGAACGATACGTTACCACTAAGCCTTCTTGGGTTAGGATTTGCTGAGTAATCGATGCCGCTTGCATGTTTGGCTCGATAAGCAGCAGTTGTTTGTCTTGCAGACACTGCGTCTCAATCAGCTCTGTCATCGGCATATCAGTCGTTGATAGTCTCAAGGTGAACCAGAAGGTAGAGCCTTGGTGAAGACGACTGGTTAGGCTGATCTCTCCGCCCATTTGGCTGACCAGTTTTTGGGTGATAACCAGACCTAAGCCTGTACCGCCGTAACGACGAGAGATACTTGCATCGGCTTGGCTGAAAGCTTGGAAAAGCTGAGCTTGTTGACGCTCAGAAATACCAATACCCGTATCGCGAACCATGAATTGCAGCTCGATGTTGTCTTCACTTTGTGAGCGAAGCTCAACGCTGATATCAATGTTGCCGCGTTCGGTAAACTTGATTGAGTTACCAACAAGGTTGGTTAGGATCTGCTGAATACGCAGTGGATCGCCCACCACACCTGGCGGTACTTTAGGGTCGATCTTCAGTGTCAGTTCTAGGCCTTTCTCATGAGCGTTGGTTGCTTGAAGGTTTACTACCTCTTCAAGGCTGGCTTGGAATTCAAATGGGATGTTCTCTAGGGCTAATTTACCGGCTTCAAGTTTCGAGAAGTCCAAGATATCGTTGATGATGCTAAGCAGGTTGTTTGCCGAGCGTTCAATGGTTTGTAGGTAATCGGTTTGACTGTTCGATAGGTGAGTCTTGAGCATTTGACGAGTAAAGCCAATCACACCGTTCAGCGGCGTTCTCAATTCGTGAGACATATTCGCTAAGAACTCAGACTTAACACGAGCCGCTTCTTGAGCGCGTTTCTTCGCGATGTCTAACTCAACGTTTTGAATCTCTAGCTGTTCAAGAGTTTCACGCAAATCTGATGTGGCCTGGTCGATACTGTGCTGCATCTCGACGTGATACTCTGATAGCGATACCGCCATCGCATTGATACCGTTTTTCAGCGAGTCTAGCTCACCATGCATCTTACCTTCGATACGCACATCTAGGTGACCTCGACGAATTCGGTCGACCATGTTTTTCATGTGTGTGATCGGTTGAGTGACATCGTGCATTAAGCGGAACGCAAACACACCCGATAAACCAAGCCCGAGAATCAACACTAAGAATGCAGAGAACACTTCTTGATATTGCTGCAATCGAAGTGATGAAAGATCTAATTCAATCGCAATGTAGCCGATCGCTTGATTAGCTTGAGACTGACCGTTGGTTGAATTGATGTACTGGCCTTCGGCGATGATAGGTGTCCGCAGGATCAGCGTATTATCGAGAAGGTTCGATGAGCTTAAATGCGGGATCGGTTTATCTTTGGGGTAGGTCAGGCTTTCAAAATCGGGGTGGAAGTTTGAGGTTACAAACAACTCATGACGCTCATCAAACACCGCGATACTGCGCACTAGCTTAGAATTCTTTCGATGCGCATAGCTAATAAGCTGACGAACAGACTCTCGACTTTCGAGCTTCATGCCTGATTCACTCGCAATCGCAAGTGGCTCAATGATGCTAGTACCAGTGTTAACCACTTGACCTTCAAGGTCTTGATAGCGGTTAAATGAGAAAAATGCACTCAATAGCAACCCAATAATCAGGGTTGGAGCTAGAGTTAAGGTAATTACACGGGCTCTTAAGCCATATCTGGTCATGTTCTTTAATTACATCGAGGTCTGGATATGGGAAAATAACGCACACAATGGCGGTTAAGTGAACGGTAAGCTTAATCAAAGCCGTGACGTTCGACAATGATTCCAAGACATAATAGTGAGTCCTGGATACCAATTACTTATTAAAAGATACATTAGGCACAAGCAATGGCACGTTTTTTCCAACCAAAAAAGAAAACTCAACTCGAGACCAAGCATCAATCGGTTTTGGTTGAACGAATGGATCACAATGGCGCTGGCATCGCTTATCAAAAGAATAAACCGGTTTTCATTGATGGCGCATTGCCCGGTGAGCAGGTGGTTATTCAACTTACTGAGAGCAAAAGTAAGTTTTCGCGAGCTAAACTCATCAAGTTATTGAAGCCGAGCGAGCAGCGTTTAAAGCCGTTTTGTAAGCACTTTAATCAGTGTGGTGGCTGTCACCTTCAACACCTAGGTTACTCTTCTCAGGTTGAGCATAAATCGCAATCTCTGACGCACCTTATGAGCCAATACCAAACAGCTAACACTGAAGTTGCACAACCTATTGTCGGTGATGAAACCGGTTATCGACGTCGTGCACGTATCAGCCTATTTGTTGATAAGAAGACACAGCAGCTTCAGTTTGGTTTCCGTAAGAAGCAGAGTAAGCAGATTGAAAACATCACCGACTGTGCCGTGCTTGATCCTCGCCTCAATGTATTGCTGCCAAAACTGAAAAATTTACTGAACACTTTCAACAGCCTTACGTCTTTAGGACACGTTGAATTGGTGTTGGGCGATACTGGCCCTGTTATGGTGCTACGTCACCTTAAGCCTCTGGTTGAAAAAGATGAGCAAGCGCTGATTGCGTTAGCAAAAGAAGAAGGCGCTACGCTGTATTCGATGCCTGAAACCGATAAGTTGGTTCGCTTAGTCGGCGATACACCTTCTTACAGCGAAACTGGCGTGACGTTACCGTTTGAGCCAAACCACTTTATCCAAGTAAACCAGAAAGTGAATCAGCAGATGGTGGCTCAAGCGATTGAGTGGCTAGAGCCTCAAGCGGATGAGCGAGTGCTAGACCTGTTTTGTGGTCTCGGTAACTTTAGTCTGCCTATCGCGCAACAATCGGCGTTTGTGGTTGGTGTAGAAGGCGTTGATGAAATGGTTCAGCAAGCCGCATCTAATGCAGCGTTAAACCAGTTAAGCAATACGGAATTTTACCAAGCTAACCTTGAAGAAGACTTATCTTCACAGCCTTGGGCAAAAGAGAAATTTGATAAAATCTTACTTGACCCAGCTCGTGCTGGAGCGAGTGGTGTTGTTGATCAAATTTCAGCGTTAGGAGCGAAGCGTGTGGTTTATGTTTCGTGTAATCCTGCTACTCTAGCTAGAGATTCAGAGAGCTTAGAAAAGCAAGGCTACCAATTAGCCAAACTTGGTATGTTGGATATGTTCCCACACACTAGCCATTTAGAATCGATGGCTCTCTTTATCAAGGCTTAAAGGCCCGTAAATAAGGCTTAAAAATGAATGACAAAGGCGCAGGGACACTTGCGCTGATATCAATATGGTCGAACTAACTTGGAACCAGTTAGTCATATTGAATTGGGTATAAAACAGAATAACTAGGAAGGCACGATGGTTGCGGTACGAAGCGCACATTTAAACCCAAGCGAACAGTTTGAGCTAGAAAGTTGGATTGCGTCATTAAAGCAAGACGCAAAAACCTCGAATAAACTGAACAAAGTTTATCGTCACTGTGAAGAGCTATTAAAAGATCACGAGCAAGCATCACTCTTGCTATGGCGTGGACGCGAGATGATTGAAATCTTGGTCACGCTGTCGATGGATCGTGCAACATTAGTCGCAGCACAACTCTTCCCAGTGGTATCAAGTGGCGTTTTTGAACGCGAAGCCTTCGAAGAAAGCTACGGCAAAGAAATCGTTAAGCTGATTGACGGCGTTGAAGAAATGGCGGCCTTGGGCCAGCTAAACGTGACCCTTGAAGGCAGTGCAGCCTCGGGTCAAGTCGATAACGTTCGTCGCATGCTATTAGCAATGGTCGATGATTTCCGCTGCGTAGTCATCAAACTCGCTGAACGAATCTGTAACCTTATTGAGGTGAAAAAGGCACCTGATGCTGTGCGTCGTGCGGCAGCAAAAGAGTGTTCTAACATCTATGCCCCACTGGCAAACCGTTTAGGTATCGGCCAACTTAAGTGGGAAATCGAAGATTACGCATTCCGCTACCAACAACCAGATACCTACAAGCAGATTGCAAAACAGCTGTCTGAGCGTCGTATCGTTCGTGAACAATACATCACAGATTTCGTTGATGATTTAACCGCAGAAATGCAGCGTTCAAACATCAATGCTGAAGTGAGTGGCCGACCAAAACACATCTACAGTATCTGGCGCAAAATGCAGAAGAAAGGCTTAGCCTTCGATGAGCTTTTTGACGTACGAGCAGTACGTATTATCGCTGACCAGCTGCAAGACTGTTACGCCGGCCTTGGGGTGGTACACACTAAATACAAGCACCTCCCGAGCGAATTTGATGATTATGTGGCGAACCCTAAGCCAAATGGTTACCAGTCGATTCATACCGTAGTACTTGGCCCTGAAGGCAAGACCATTGAGATTCAGATCCGTACTAAGCAAATGCACGAAGACTCTGAGCTTGGTGTGGCGGCGCACTGGAAGTACAAAGAAGGAGCTTCAAGCGGCCGTAGTGGCTACGATGAGAAAATCACTTGGTTGCGTAAACTTATCGACTGGCAAGAAGAGATGTCGGACTCTGGCGAGATGCTGGATGAGGTACGTAGCCAAGTCTTCGATGACCGTGTATACGCATTTACTCCACGTGGTGACGTGGTCGACTTACCAATGGGCGCAACCCCGTTGGATTTCGCCTACCACATCCACTCGATGGTCGGACACCGCTGTATCGGTGCCAAAGTAGCGGGGCGTATCGTACCGTTCACTCATAAACTATCGATGGGCGATCAAGTTGAGATCATCACGCAGAAAGAGCCGAACCCATCTCGTGACTGGTTAAATCCAACCACAGGTTTTGTTCATTCTGGTCGAGCTCGAGCGAAAATCAACGCTTGGTTCCGCGCACAAAGCCGTGAGAAAAACCTAGAAGCGGGTCGTGATATCCTGGAAGTTGAGCTAGCGAAAGTAGGCGCAACCCTAAAAGATGCTGATCAATACGCACTAAAACGCTTTAACGTGAATACGCCAGACGAACTCTATGCAGGTATTGGTAGTGGCGACTTGCGTATTAACCAAGTGGTTAATCACATCAATGCGCTAGTGAATAAGCCAACGGCGGAAGAAGAAGACAAGAAAGCGCTAGAGAAACTGCTTGAGTCGGAAAACAAGCCGGCACAACAGAGTCGTCCGAAGAAAGATGCGGTAGTGGTTGAGGGCGTTGATAACCTAATGACGCACCTAGCGCGTTGCTGTCAGCCAATCCCAGGTGATGTGATTAAAGGTTACATCACTCAAGGTCGTGGTATCTCAGTGCACCGCGCTGACTGTGAACAGCTAGGCGAGCTAAGCGTGCATGCGCCAGAACGTATCATTGATACCGTTTGGGGTAATGGCTTTGTCGGCTCATACATCCTAACGCTGCGTGTTGAAGCGCTAGAACGTAATGGCTTGTTGAAAGACATCACCTCACTGTTCTCGAACGAGAAGATCAGTGTGACCACGATGAAGAGCCGCATCGACTACAAGCGTCAGCTATCGGTAATGGATTTCGATTTGGAAGTGACCAATATTGAGATTCTGAGCCGAGTGACAAGTCGAGTAGAACAGATCAAAGATGTAATGAGCGTTAAGAGACTTGGATGATCCTTTTGTGTCATTTATGTCATTCCCTACAGTGAGGGACGAACGTGATAGGGAATCTCGCCAAGCGGTTTGAGATCCCCAACTCGCTCATACTTCACTCTTGGAGATGACGAAAAATAGAAAGGTGAGTGGTTTTGGCTGCTCACCTTTTTTAGTTTTAAGAAAAGAATTAGATTAAAACAATCAAACAGAATAATAGGAAAGCACCATGAGCCACCCGATTGAACAACTAGAACAAATTATGACTAAGCTGCGCGATCCAGAAGGTGGCTGTCCTTGGGATTTAAAACAAAATTTTGAAACAATTGTCCCGCATACTATCGAAGAGACGTACGAAGTGGTGGATGCGATTCACAACAAAGATTGGCCGAACCTACAAGAAGAGTTGGGTGACTTGTTGTTTCAGGTGATCTTCTATAGCCAGTTAGCGAAAGAACAGGGGTTGTTTGAGTTCTCTGATGTGGTTGATGGCATTAACGAAAAGCTAACACGCCGTCACCCGCATGTGTTCTCTGATACTGAGTTTGCCAGTGATGAAGAAATCAATGCCAATTGGGAAGCGGAAAAAGCCAAAGAAAAAGCACAAGCAGGCAAAACTCAAGAAAGTATTCTAGACTCAATACCAAACTCTCTACCTGCACTTTCGCGTGCTACAAAAATTCAAAAGCAGGTCGCGAAATATGGCTTTGATTGGGACTCAATTGGCCCAGTCGCCAATAAGGTATTAGAGGAAGTTGACGAGGTGCTAGAAGAAGCACTTCAAGTGACGCCAAACGAAGAATTGGTTGAAGAAGAGCTGGGGGATTTACTGTTCGCGACCGTTAACTTGGTACGACATTTAGGTAAAAACCCAGAATCGGCACTCAATAAAGCCAATCTCAAGTTTTCGCGTCGCTTTAAAGGGGTGGAACAAAAAGTTCGTCAGCAAGGTAAAAATTTGACCGATTTTTCACTACAACAGCTTGATTCCATGTGGGGTGAAGTCAAAGTGGCGGAGAAAAGATAACCAAAGCTTTTATCATGAATTGATTTGAAGCAAAAAATAAAAAATAGCAGTGTGATAGATTTCACGTTGTGGCGATAAGGGGCTTCTGGTATATTTTCATCCCGTCCAGAAGTAGTCCATTTCCCTCATTCAACCAATTTCAGGTTAAACATGACGACAAATTACATTTTTGTTACTGGCGGGGTTGTATCCTCTCTAGGTAAAGGTATTGCTGCAGCATCTCTTGCGGCTATTTTAGAAGCTCGTGGTCTTAAAGTGACTATGATGAAGCTTGACCCTTACATCAACGTTGATCCAGGCACTATGAGCCCGACTCAGCACGGTGAAGTGTTCGTTACGGAAGATGGCGCTGAAACAGACCTTGACCTTGGTCACTATGAGCGATTCATTCGCACCAAGATGACTAAGCGTAACAACTTCACTGCAGGTCGTGTTTACTCAGACGTACTAGCAAAAGAGCGTCGCGGTGATTACCTAGGTGCAACAATTCAGGTTATCCCACACATCACTAACTCTATCAAAGAGCGTGTTATTTCTGGCGCAGCTGGCCACGATATCGCGATCGTTGAAGTTGGTGGTACGGTTGGTGATATCGAATCTCTACCATTCATGGAAGCGATTCGTCAGCTAGCAGTAGAACTAGGCCGTGAACGCGCAATGTTCATGCACCTTACTCTAGTGCCATACCTAGCAGCTGCGGGCGAAGTGAAAACTAAGCCAACGCAACACTCTGTAAAAGAGCTACTGTCTATTGGTATTCAGCCAGACATCCTAGTTTGTCGTTCAGACCGCAACATTCCTTCGAACGAGCGTAAGAAAATTGCTCTGTTCTGTAATGTGCAAGAAAATGCAGTTATTTCTATGCGCGATGTTGACTCTATCTACAAGATCCCTCAGCTTATTAAAGCTCAAGGCACTGATGAACTTGTATGTAAGCGTTTCGGCATCACAGCTCCAGAAGCAGATCTGTCTGAATGGGAACAAGTAATTTACGAAGAAGCTAACCCAACGGGTGAAGTGACGATTGGTATGGTTGGTAAGTACATTGAACTGCCAGACGCATACAAATCAGTAAATGAAGCGCTAAAACACGCAGGCTTGAAAAACCGCCTAAGCGTTAATATTAAATACGTAGATTCACAAGATGTTGAGTCTCGTGGCGTAGAGGTTTTAGAAGGCCTAGATGCAATCCTAGTTCCTGGTGGTTTTGGTGATCGTGGTGTTGAAGGTAAGATTCTTGCTGCTCAATACGCTCGTGAAAACAAAGTACCGTACTTAGGTATCTGTCTAGGTATGCAAGTAGCGCTTATCGAGTACGCTCGTAACGTTGCGAAAATGGAAGGGGCACACTCTTCTGAATTCTGTACTGAAACTAAGTACCCAGTTGTTGGTCTTATCACTGAGTGGACTGATGGCGAAGGTAAAGTTGAAGAGCGTACAGAAACATCTGACCTTGGCGGCACAATGCGTCTTGGTTCACAGCTTTGTCACCTAGCGAAAGGGACGAAAGCTTACGAATTATACGGTAGCGCGACGATCCATGAACGTCACCGTCACCGTTACGAAGTGAACAACAATCTTCGTCCACAAATCGAAAAAGCGGGCCTAAAAGTATCGGGTCTATCTGCGGACAAGAAACTGGTTGAAGTTATTGAGAACCCGAACCACCCATGGTTCGTTGCTGCTCAATTCCACCCAGAGTTCACTTCAACACCTCGCGATGGTCACCCATTGTTTGCAGGTTTCGTTAAAGCGGCTGGTGAGTTCCAGCGCGGCGAGTTAGAGAAGTAAAAAGGAATACAGGTAGCTGCGTAAGTTGTGCTGCTACCTTTAAATTTGACATTTATATATTCAACGAGAAGGAAACATTCAATGTCTAAGATCGTTAAAGTTCTAGGTCGTGAAATCATCGATTCACGTGGTAACCCAACTGTAGAAGCTGAAGTACACCTAGAAGGCGGTTTCGTAGGTATGGCTGCTGCTCCATCTGGCGCATCTACTGGTTCTCGCGAAGCTCTTGAGCTACGTGACGGCGACAAATCACGTTTCCTAGGTAAAGGTGTTCTTAAAGCTATTGAAGCTGTAAACGGCCCAATCGCTGAAGCTCTAGTTGGTACTGACGCTAAAGCACAAGCTGACGTTGACCAAATCATGCTTGACCTAGACGGTACTGATAACAAGTCTAAGTTCGGCGCGAACGCTATCCTAGCTGTATCTCTAGCTAACGCAAAAGCTGCTGCTGCTGCGAAAGGCATGCCTCTATACGAGCACATCGCTGAGCTAAACGGTACTGCTGGTCAGTTCTCTATGCCTCTACCAATGATGAACATCATCAACGGTGGTGAGCACGCAGATAACAACGTTGACATCCAAGAGTTCATGATCCAACCAGTTGGCGCTAAAACTCTTAAAGAAGGTCTACGTATCGGCGCTGAAGTATTCCACAACCTAGCTAAAGTTCTTAAGTCTAAAGGCTACAGCACTGCAGTTGGTGATGAAGGTGGTTTCGCTCCTAACCTTAAGTCTAACGCTGAAGCTCTAGAAGTTATCGCAGAAGCTGTTGCAGCTGCTGGTTACGAACTAGGTAAAGACGTTACTCTTGCTATGGACTGTGCAGCATCTGAGTTCTTCGACAAAGAAGCTGGTATCTACAACATGAAGGGCGAAGGTAAAACTTTCACTTCTGAAGAGTTCAACCACTACCTAGCTGAGCTAGCGAACAACTTCCCAATCGTTTCTATCGAAGACGGTCTTGACGAGTCAGATTGGGATGGCTTCAAGCACCAAACTGAACTTCTAGGCGACAAGCTTCAAATCGTTGGTGACGATCTGTTCGTTACAAACACTAAGATTCTTGCTGAAGGTATCGAGAAAGGCGTAGCTAACTCTATCCTTATCAAGTTCAACCAAATCGGTTCTCTAACAGAGACTCTAGCTGCTATCAAGATGGCTAAAGACGCTGGCTACACTGCAGTAATCTCTCACCGTTCTGGCGAAACTGAAGATGCAACTATCGCTGATCTAGCGGTAGGTACAGCTGCAGGTCAAATCAAAACTGGTTCTATGAGCCGTTCTGACCGTGTTGCTAAGTACAACCAACTTATCCGTATCGAAGAAGCTCTAGGTTCTAAAGCTCCTTACAACGGTCTTAAAGAAGTTAAAGGTCAATAATTCGTCCTATTTGGCACTGTAGCTGCGTTAACTGCAGAAGATTCACTAAGTCACATAGGAAACTATGCTCCATAGCTGAATCTTCTTTGTTGCCTTGCTACAGCACCAACTAGTTAGAATTATGCACTAATACTTTTGAATGCCTCGCTTATGCGGGGCATTTTTTTGTCTGTAGAAAACTGAATGAAAGAAGCTCTAGGCTCTAAAGCTCCTCCTTGTCACATATAAAGTTCGTCATTCCCTAGACTGACGAAGGAAGGAGTAGGGAATCTCATTGTTTTCCTGACAATGACTCCCCGACTTATTGATTCCCTGACACCACATATCTCGCACCAATAAGCTCATTATGGTATATATGTGCCTTATTCTAGTTCCTTCTTTTTCAACCGGCGAAAGGTGTTATGCGAATTTTTGCTTTAGTACTGCTCATAGTGTTTGGCTGGCTACAACACACACTGTGGCTCGGTAAAAATGGTATCTCTGATTACTACGGTGTGAACAACGAAATCCAAGTTCAACAGCAAGTAAATGAAAAGCTGCATATTCGAAATGCAGAAATGTTTGCTGAAATTGACGATCTACGCCAAGGCTTAGACGCGATAGAAGAACGCGCACGTCATGAACTTGGAATGGTCAAAGAAGGTGAAACGTTTTATCGCATCATTGGTGAGGAATCCCATTAATGTCGACTCAACTTCAAAGCGTGATTGCCGTTGTACCTGCGGCGGGCGTCGGTAGCCGAATGAAGGCAGACCGCCCTAAGCAATATCTCAAGATTCACGACAAAACAATTTTAGAGCACACCATTGAGAAATTACTGTCTCACCCACAAGTCGCTCAAATTGTCGTTGCGATCAGCGATGATGACCCATACTACCCTGATCTAGCACTCAACCTGAACCCGCAAGTGATCAGAGTGTCAGGCGGAAGCGAGCGAGCGGACTCTGTACTCTCTGCGCTAAACTATATCGCTGAGCAGCAGCTTAGTGATTGGGTAATGGTTCACGATGCGGCAAGGCCGTGTGTTCAGCTAAGTGATATCGACAAGCTAATTTCCGGCGCGATGAGCCATGATGTGGGCGCTATTTTAGCGGCTCCAGTTCGTGACACGATGAAGCGCGGTGCCCAAGGGCAGATCGAGCATACCGTTGAGCGTGCCGATTTATGGCATGCACTTACGCCGCAAATGTTCAGAGCAAAGCCTCTGTGGAAGGCATTAAGTGAGGCGTTGCAACAAGGCGCTTCAATTACTGATGAAGCCTCAGCCTTTGAATGGAAAGGTTTATCGCCCGCTTTAGTGGCAGGGCGTTCAGATAATTTTAAGATTACTCAGCCTGAAGATTTAGCGCTTGCTGAGTTCTATTTAAGTCAGAATAAGGAATAATGATGATTCGTATTGGCCATGGCTTTGATGTACATAAGTTTGGTGGTGAAGGCCCGGTAATTATTGGTGGTGTAAGCATCCCTTACGAGCAAGGTCTTATTGCACACTCAGACGGTGATGTTGCCCTTCATGCGTTATGTGACGCTCTATTGGGTGCGATTGCTGCGGGTGATATTGGTCGTCATTTCCCTGATACCGATGACGAATGGAAAGGTGCGGATAGCCGTGAGCTACTGAAAGATGTTTATCGTCGAGTAAAAGAGCAAGGCTACGTGATTGGTAATGCCGATATTACTATCATGGCGCAAGCACCAAAAATGGCGCCTCATATAGACTCTATGTGCCAAGCTATTGCACAAGACTTAGAAACCAGCATCAGTAATGTGAATGTAAAAGCGACGACCACAGAGCGTTTAGGTTTTACAGGTCGCAAAGAGGGCATCGCATGTGAAGCGGTGGTCCTAATTACCAAAAGTGCGTAAGCACCAACACGAAAAGAACAGCATGTCAGATATTTTATCTTCATTGGCTTATCTAAACGGTAAACCAACTGCGAAAGCAAAACTAAAAGCAAAAGCCGAACACTTTGTCGTTAATGAAGACTTGGGTTTTGAGTTTGCTGGTGAAGGCGAGCACCTAATGGTTCGTATTCGTAAAACTGGTGAAAACACGAGCTTCGTAGCAAACGAGCTGGCTAAAGCTTGCGGTGTTAAGTCGAAAGACGTGAGCTGGGCGGGTTTGAAAGACCGCCACGCTGTGACAGAGCAGTGGTTGAGTGTACACCTACCAAAAGGTGAGCCTGACTTTTCAGGGTTCTTAGCACAGTACCCAAGCATTGAAATCTTAGCGACAGCGCGACACAACAAAAAGTTACGTCCAGGCGATTTAGTTGGCAACCAATTTGAGTTGACCTTGTCTGAAGTAACGGATTGCGATGATGTGGTCAAGCGTTTGGAAAAAGTCGCTCAAGTGGGCGTGCCAAACTACTTTGGTGCTCAGCGTTTTGGCAATGAAGGTAACAACCTATCTGAAGCTCGTCGTTGGGGCCGCGATAACGTTCGTACTCGTAACCAGAATAAGCGCAGCTTGTACCTTTCTGCTGCTCGTTCGTGGATTTACAACCTGATCCTTTCAGACCGTATTGAGCAAGATGCGTTTGCATCAGCATTGGTTGGCGATATCGTGGTGAAAGACGGTGCTCAACTGGCAGTAACAGCAGACAACATTGAAGCTGTAAACCAAGACATTGCGAACGGTTCTGCTTTGATAACTGTTGCTTTGGCTGGCGATAATGCCTTACCAACGATTGATGAGTCTCAAGCTCTAGAACAGAAACACCTTGATGCTGAACCGGATCTAATGGCTCTGATTCGTGGTAACCGTATGCGTCATGATCGCCGTGAAGCGTCACTGAAACCAACAGACTTAACTTGGGAAGTGAACGAAGATAATGTCACGCTTAAGTTCTCTCTTGATGCGGGTTGTTTCGCAACAGCGATCGTTCGCGAATTGGTTGAAGAAGTACACGTAGAGAGAACCTACGAGCAATAACGATTCTGCTTGGAGCTGAGTCACTTGATATTGGAATTTAAGTGACTTGGCTTAGCATGGGAACAAAAGAAAGGATACAAGATGAAGATTTTACTCAGCAATGATGATGGTGTGCACGCTCAAGGTATTCATGAGCTAGCAAATGAATTACGTGATCTTGCTGAAGTTATCATTGTGGCACCTGACCGAAATCGCTCAGGTGCTTCAAATTCATTAACTTTAGAACAACCTTTGCGCGTTCAAGAAATTGCAGAAAATACCTACTCGGTACAAGGCACGCCGACCGACTGTGTGCATTTTGCGTTAAATGAACTGCTCAAGAACGATATGCCCGATCTGGTTTTAACGGGTATTAATCACGGTGCTAACCTTGGTGACGATGTGCTTTATTCAGGCACAGTCGCAGCCGCAATGGAAGGGCATTTCTTAGGCGTTCAATCGGTGGCATTTTCATTGGTGGGTAAAAAACATTTTAAGACAGCGGCAGCGATTGCTCGTCGTATCGTCGAACAACATTTAGTCAACCCAATCCCAACTAATCGCCTGTTAAACGTCAATGTGCCTGATTTGGCTTTAGAACAACTCTCTGGTACTCAAGTTACGCGCCTCGGTGCTCGTCACCACGCTGAAGATATGATCAAGCAAAAAGACCCGCGTGGTCACGATATCTATTGGCTTGGCCCTCCGGGTAAAGAGCAAGATGCCGGTGAAGGTACCGATTTTTACGCGATTGAGCATGGCTTTGTGTCGGTAACACCGTTGCAGGTTGATCTGACGGCGCATGAGTCGTTGGGTGCGATGGCAACATGGTTAGGGGAGAAGTAAGTGAGTAATCCGCAAGCTGAGCGTTTAATTACTTTCCTGATTGAAAATGGTATTCAGGATCAAAAGGTTCTTGATGCGATTTACCAACTGCCGAGAGAGAGCTTTTTATCACAGGCGATGTACCATCAAGCTTATGATAATAATGCGCTGCCGATCGGACAGGGGCAAACCATCTCGCAACCATATATTGTTGCTAAAATGACAGAGTTACTTGAGTTACAACAAGATAGCCGCGTTTTGGAGATTGGAACGGGTTCTGGTTACCAAACCGCAGTATTGGCTCAGCTTGTTGATCATGTCTATTCGGTTGAAAGAATAAAGTCGCTACAATGGGATGCTAAGCGTAGGTTGAAGCAACTCGATTTCTACAATATTTCAACTAAGCATGGTGATGGTTGGCAAGGGTGGTCTTCAAAGGCGCCTTTTGATGCGATTATTGTTACCGCTGCTGCAGAGTCGATTCCTCAAGCGCTTCTGCAACAGCTGAAAGATGGTGGTCGTTTACTGATTCCTGTTGGGGATGATGAACAACAACTGTTGAAGATCGTTCGTCACGGCGATGAATTTTTGTCGAGTGTTATCGAAATGGTGAGATTTGTACCTCTTGTTCCTGGTGAACTAGCTTAATAACAAGATTAATGGTGTAGGTGGATAGAGAGTCGATGCGTTCGAAGTTGTTTAAAGGAAGTACTTTACTGCTTAGCTGTGCCCTTGTTGGGTGTGCAGCGAATTCGCCTGCGCCGGTTTCAAGCCTTAACAAGAAATACTCATCGATTGATCGTGGTAGTTATCGCGGCAGTTACTATGAAGTGAAAAAAGGCGATACGCTTTATTTCATCGCTTATGTGACCAATAAAGACGTCAATGACCTCGTCAGCTACAACAAATTGTCTGCGCCTTATACTATCCACCCCGGGCAGAAGCTTAAGTTGTGGCGTCCTAGCTACAATGCGCCAGCGTATGGTAAATCAACGGTAGCGGCAGCAGCAGCGCCTGTCGCGGCATCGACAACGTCATCTGCGGCAAGTAAACCTAAAACCACATCGCAACCGAGCAAAAACTCTAAACCGGCTCCAGCTCAAACTACCACCAAAGTGGTGAAAAAAGATCCACCAAAGAAGGTTGAACAATCCAAATCAAAGGAGTATGTTGGTTCTAAAGGTAAACAGAATGTTACACCGCCCACCAAACCAACAAGTGATAAAGTATCCAAATGGTTATGGCCAACTAAAGGGAGAGTAATCAAGAGTTTCTCTGTAGGCGAACAAGGAAATAAAGGCATAGACATAGCAGGACAGCGAGGTCAGCCAATAGTATCTACTGCAGGGGGAACGGTTGTTTATTCGGGTAATGCACTACGAGGCTACGGCAATCTAGTGATTGTGAAGCACAATGATAATTACTTAAGTGCATACGCGCACAACGACCGACTATTAGTATCTGAAGGGCAAAGTGTGAAACCAGGGCAGAAGATTGCAACAATGGGAAGCTCTGGAGCCAGCAGTGTTAGGCTGCACTTTGAGATTCGTTACCAAGGTAAGTCCGTTAATCCAAAACGATATTTACCTTAAATACAATATGCAAAAATTACGTATTGTATGGAGTGACATAGTCATTTAGCGACATATGAAGTTGTAATGTCATGCTAATTTCGCCAGGGGGAGGCGTTATGAGTATAAGCAATGCAGTAACCAAAGAAGAGTTCGATCTTGACCAAGCAACCACGGAACCGGAAGCTCTTGGAAAAGCAAAACGAACAGTCACTAAGAAAACCGAAGCGAAAGAAGAAGTTGAAGTTACGTCTAAAAGTTTAGATGCCACTCAACTCTACTTAGGCGAAATTGGTTTCTCACCACTACTAACCGCTGAAGAAGAAGTGCTATATGCACGTCGAGCTCTACGCGGTGATGAAGCAGCACGTAAACGCATGATCGAAAGTAACCTGCGTTTAGTGGTAAAAATTTCACGTCGTTATAGCAACCGCGGCCTTGCACTTCTCGATCTAATCGAAGAAGGCAACCTAGGTTTGATTCGCGCCGTAGAGAAGTTTGATCCAGAGCGTGGCTTCCGCTTCTCAACTTACGCGACATGGTGGATTCGTCAAACCATTGAACGTGCGTTAATGAATCAGACTCGCACTATCCGTTTGCCAATCCATGTTGTGAAAGAGCTGAACATCTACCTACGTACTGCAAGAGAGCTATCACAAAAGCTTGACCATGAACCAACGGCAGAAGAAATTGCTTCTAAGTTAGATAAGCCGGTTGGTGATGTGAGCAAGATGCTTCGTCTAAACGAAAGAGTGAGCTCTGTTGATACGCCAATTGGTGGTGACGGTGAGAAAGCGCTGTTGGATATTATTCCAGACATCAATAATTCAGATCCTGAGGTTTCAACTCAAGATAGCGATATCAAGAACTCGTTGATTTTCTGGCTTGATGAGCTGAATCCTAAGCAGAAAGAGGTGCTTGCGCGTCGCTTTGGACTACTGGGTTATGAACCGTCAACATTAGAAGAAGTGGGCCGCGAAATCAGCCTGACTCGTGAACGTGTTCGTCAAATCCAAGTTGAAGGTCTTCGCCGTCTACGTGAGATTCTTATCAAGCAAGGTCTGAATATGGAAAACCTGTTCAACGTAGAAAACGACTAATTGAACGGATGATGCTTCTCTAAATAGAAGACAAATAAAAACGCTGACTTTAAGTCAGCGTTTTTTTGTTTGTGGCTTTGGTATTTCATGCCGTCTAATCAAAATAGCAGTACGGCCATAACAAGCTACTTGGTAAGAAACTAAAGCAGCTTCTTCAAGCGGTAAAGTTCTTCTAATGCTTGGCGAGGAGTTAGATCATCAGGATCAACATTCGCTAGCGCTTGCTCTACTTCACTCGGTTCTGGGATCAGGCTCAGTTGGTTTGCGATATCGACACCGCTTGGCTTCGATGTTGGCGACTCCATACTTAACGCTTCTAACTGAGTCAGCTTCGCACGAGCATTCTTGATCACTGCTTTCGGTACGCCAGCTAAACCTGCAACCGCTAGACCATAAGATTTACTTGCAGCACCTTCTTGAACTGCGTGCATAAAGGCAATGCTATCACCATGCTCAACCGCATCTAAGTGTACGTTTGCTAAAGTTGGAAGTTGGTTAGGTAGTTCAGTTAGCTCAAAGTAGTGCGTTGCAAACAGTGTCATCGCATTGATTTGATTGGCTAGCCACTCTGCACTTGCCCAAGCCAGAGACAGGCCATCGTAAGTACTGGTACCACGACCGATTTCATCCATTAGCACAAGGCTGTTTGGTGTTGCATTGTGCAGGATATTTGCGGTTTCTGTCATCTCAACCATGAAGGTTGAACGGCCAGAAGCCAAATCATCGGATGCGCCAATACGCGTAAAGATACGGTCGATAGAGCCGATGGTTGCGCTTTCTGCAGGAACATAACAACCGATATGAGCCATCAATGCGATGAGTGCCGTTTGGCGCATGTAGGTCGATTTACCACCCATGTTGGGACCCGTGATGATCAGCATCTTACGTTGATCATTCAGGTCGATAGGGTTAGCAATGAAAGGTTCGTCCATCACTTGTTCAACAACAGGGTGACGACCGGCCTGAATTTGTACGCCAGCAGACTCTGTCATGGTTGGACGACAGTAATCAAGGGTATCTGCACGCTCAGCCAAGTTCTGTAGAACATCAAGCTGAGATACTGAAGAGGCGATATTTTGTAGGCGCTCTAGATACGGCAGTAGTAAGTCAAACAACTCTTCCCACAGCTGTTTCTCGATAGCGAGTGCTTTCGACTTAGAGTTAAGTACTTTGTCTTCGTGCTCTTTTAGCTCAGGAATGATGTAACGCTCAGCATTTTTCAGCGTTTGACGACGAACATAGTGTGGCGGCACAAGATGGCTTTGCCCACGGCTTACTTGAATGAAGAAACCATGTACGTTGTTGTAGCCAACTTTTAGCGTGTCGATGCCATGACGTTCACGCTCTTCTTGCTCAAGCTTATCAAGAAATTCAGTTGCGCCTGCTGCAAGGTCGCGCCATTCGTCTAACTCGGCATTGTAGCCTTCTGCAATCACACCACCGTCACGGATAACCACCGGTGGGTTCTCTTTGATTGCACGTTCAAGCAGCTCAGAAACCTCATCCACAGGAGAAGCATATTGAGCAAGTTGAGTTAGGTATGGGTGCTTCAGTTGCGTCAGTGTTTCAGCAAGCTCTGGCAAATATTCCATTGCTTGGCGAAGACGCGCCATATCGCGAGGGCGAGCAGAGCGAAGTGCTAATCGAGCGAGAATACGTTCGATATCACCAATCTGTTTTAAGGTTGGCTGTAGTTCTGTGAATAGAGCCAAATCTTTCATTTCACCAATTGCATCTAAGCGCTGATCGAGTGCAGATATATTGCGCATTGGTTGATGTAACCAACGCTTAAGCATACGGCTACCCATTGCTGTCGCAGTGTGATCAAGTACTTCGGCAAGGGTGTTATCAGTACCACCCCCAAGATTTTGCGTGATCTCCAAATTACGACGAGTTGCAGCATCAAGGATCACCGAGTGATCTTGTTTATCCATCGTGAGTGAACGGATATGAGGGAGGGCAGTACGTTGGGTATCTTTCACGTATTGGATCAAACAACCAGCCGCACATAGACCCAGTTTCGCGCTTTCTACGCCAAAGCCAACCAGATCGCGAGTACCAAACTGCTTATTCAATTGCTGCTTAGCGGTGTCTAATTCAAATTCCCATACAGGGCGGCGGCGGTTGCCATTACGGCTTGCCATTAAATCGACGGGTTCGAAATCTTCAGGGAACAGCAGCTCACGCGGAGAGGTTCTTTGTAGCTCAGCGGCCATCGCTTCTTCTGTTTCTGGCTCGCAAAGTTGGAATCGGCCAGAGGTAATATCAAGTGTCGCATAACCGAATTTACCGTTGTGGTGATAAATGGCTGCAATTAGGTTATCAACGCGTTCAGAAAGCAAGGCTTCGTCGGTTACGGTACCCGGTGTCACGATACGCACTACTGCGCGCTCAACAGGGCCTTTTGAAAGTGCTGGATTACCAATCTGTTCACAAATTGCTACGGACTCACCAAGTTGCACTAACTTTGCAAGGTATCCTTCAACCGCATGGTATGGAACACCTGCCATCGGAATCGGTTCACCATTTGATGAGCCACGCTTAGTCAGTGAAATATCGAGGAGTTGAGAGGCTTTTTTAGCGTCATCGTAGAAAAGCTCGTAGAAATCGCCCATGCGGTAGAACAGCAGAATTTCTGGGTTTTCTGCTTTCAGTTTTAGATACTGCTGCATCATGGGAGTATGTTTTTGATCGGCTTTCACAGTTAACTTCTTTCGTTTATTTCTATTGCGGCTTAGGATACGTGAAAGCGTTTCGTGCGAAAAGCGGCTGATGCGAAAAGATGCGAATCCAAATGATATGACAGTAAATAAAGGGAAGCAGATGATGCAGATGACTCAAGACCTTAGTGAGCAGCTTGGACATTTACTCGCTAAACACAAACACGTGTTAGTGACGGCTGAATCTTGCACTGGCGGAGGTGTCGCGAGTGCAGTCACCGATATTGCGGGCAGCTCTGGATGGTTTGATCGCGCTTTTGTTACGTACAGCAATGAAGCCAAACAAGAGATGATCGGTGTACAGCTTAAAACCTTAATGGAGTTCGGCGCCGTGAGTGAGCCTGTCGTAATAGAAATGGCGAGCGGGGCATTGCAACATTCAAACGGGACGATCTCTGTATCAATCAGTGGCATCGCTGGCCCAGGTGGCGCGACCGAAGATAAGCCTGTTGGTACAGTATGCTTCGCGTGGAAAGCGCTAAATGGCTGGGATAAAGTAGAAACGCATGTATTTACAGGCGACAGATCACAAGTACGCCAACGAGCCACGCACCATGCCCTGCAAGTTATTTATGATTACCTATCAATGGAAGGTAAGTAACATTTGTACAAATTATTTTCATACAGGTATAGACACTGTATGAATCAACAGTATAATGAAAGCCAATTAGTCACCCCTATGTGGGTTAGAAATAGATTCTAGATCGCTTGTTGAGACAACCGATTATGTGGAGATAGAAATGGACGAGAATAAACAAAAAGCGTTAGCCGCAGCCCTTGGTCAGATTGAAAAGCAATTTGGTAAAGGTTCTATCATGCGTCTTGGTGATAACCGCACAATGGACGTAGAAACTATTTCTACAGGTTCTCTATCTCTAGATATCGCACTAGGTGCTGGTGGCCTACCGATGGGACGTATCGTAGAAGTTTACGGTCCAGAATCATCAGGTAAAACAACGCTAACGCTTGAGCTTATTGCTGCAGCACAGAAAGTGGGAAAGACGTGTGCATTCGTTGATGCGGAGCACGCACTAGACCCTATCTACGCTCAAAAGCTTGGTGTTGATATCGATGCACTTCTTGTTTCTCAACCAGATACTGGTGAGCAAGCGCTGGAAATCTGTGACGCACTGGCTCGTTCAGGTGCAATCGACGTTCTTGTTATTGACTCAGTAGCAGCCCTAACACCAAAAGCAGAAATCGAAGGCGAAATGGGCGACAGCCACATGGGTCTTCAGGCTCGTATGCTTTCTCAAGCAATGCGTAAGCTGACGGGTAACCTTAAGCAGTCTAACTGTATGGCTATCTTCATTAACCAAATTCGTATGAAAATTGGTGTGATGTTCGGTAACCCAGAAACAACAACAGGTGGTAACGCACTTAAGTTCTACGCATCTGTTCGTCTTGATATTCGCCGTACTGGTGCGATTAAAGATGGTGATGAAGTTGTTGGTAACGAAACTCGTATCAAGGTCGTTAAGAACAAGATTGCTGCACCATTCAAACAAGCTGAGACTCAAATCCTTTACGGTAAAGGCTTCAACCGCGAAGGTGAGCTTATCGACTTAGGTGTTAAGAATAAGCTAGTAGAAAAAGCAGGCGCTTGGTACAGCTACAAAGGCGATAAGATCGGCCAAGGTAAAGCTAACGCTGGTAAATACCTACGTGAAAACCCAGAAGTTGCTCTAGAGATCGATACTAAACTTCGTGAGTTACTACTGACTCCTGCTGTTCTTGAAGAGAAAGACGTAGAGAAAGAAGAAGAAAACGAAGAGCTATAAGCTCACGTTTTATAGAGTGGATGTTTGAAAGAAGCATCCGCTTTGAAAGAATTTAAAGCCTCGCATATTTTATGCGGGGCTTTTTTATTGGATCTGCTCCGTCGAGCATGTCTTTGGTCAAATCTCTCTCGTTGACTGAGTTTCTTCGGTACTAGGTCGTCAATTTAGTTCTGCTTTTCCACGGCAAGATATAGTGGAATATTCTTCATTTTATCGAATTCCCACTAAAATCCTGCCCAAGGGTGTCTTTTCTACAAGAAAACTAGTCGAAGCCTTAACCATGATCTACAATACGGCAAAATTCTAACTCGACTATTTTCAGGAAGAGCTGCATGTACATGAGCACTGATGAGGTTCGCAACGCGTTCCTTAAGTTCTTTGAGAGCAAAGAACACCAAATCGTAGACAGTTCATCGTTAGTTCCACATAACGATCCAACCCTGCTATTCACTAACGCAGGTATGAACCAATTCAAAGATTGCTTCTTAGGCGCCGAAAAGCGTGCCTACACTCGAGCAACTACGGCTCAGCGTTGTGTACGTGCGGGTGGTAAACACAATGACCTTGAAAACGTAGGTTTCACGGCTCGTCACCACACGTTCTTCGAAATGCTAGGCAACTTCAGCTTTGGCGACTACTTCAAAGAAGAAGCGATTGGATTTGCTTGGGAATTCCTGACTGAAACTCTTCAACTGCCAAAAGATCGTCTACTGGTAACGGTATACGAGACAGATGATGAAGCATTCGATATCTGGAACAAGAAAGTAGGTGTTCCTGCTGACCGTATCGTTCGCATTGGCGACAAAGAAGGCGGTAAACAGTTCGAGTCTGATAACTTCTGGACGATGGGTGACACAGGTCCTTGTGGTCCATGTACTGAAATCTTCTACGATCACGGTGAGCACATCTGGGGCGGCCGTCCTGGTACACCTGAAGAAGATGGTGACCGTTTCATCGAGATCTGGAACAACGTATTCATGCAGTTCAACCGTCACGCTGACGGCACAATGGAACCGCTACCTAAGCCTGCTGTAGATACAGGTATGGGTATTGAGCGTATTTCTGCAATCATGCAGGGCGTTCACTCTAACTACGAAATTGATGTATTCCAAAAGCTAATCAAAGCGACTGCGGAAGTTGTTGGTCATGACGATCTATCTAACCAATCGCTACGCGTTATTGCTGACCACATCCGTTCTTGTTCATTCCTAATTGCTGACGGTGTTATGCCTTCAAACGAAGGTCGTGGCTACGTTCTACGTCGTATCATCCGTCGTGCAGTTCGTCACGGTAACAAGCTTGGCGCACAAGGCGTGTTCTTCCACAAACTTGTGGGCGTACTGGCTGAAGTGATGGGCTCTGCGGCAGATGAACTTAAGAAACAGCAAGAGCTGGTTGAAAAAGTACTTCGCATTGAGGAAGAGAACTTTGGTCGTACGCTAGAGCGCGGCATGGTTATTCTTAATGACGCACTAGATGCACTTGAAGGCAAAGAGCTTGACGGCGAAACAGTTTTCAAACTTTACGATACATACGGCTTCCCAGCTGACCTTACTAACGATGTAGCTCGCGAACGCGATTTTACTATCGATGAAGAAGGCTTTGAGAAGGCGATGGAAGCACAGCGTAAGCGTGCACGTGAAGCTGGCCAATTCGGCACGGATTACAACGCGACAATCAAAGTAGACACCAATACTGAGTTCTGTGGTTACACAGCAACTGAAGGTGCTGGTGAAATCTCTGCGCTATTCGTTGACGGCGAAGAAGTATCTTCACTATCGGCTGGCGACAAAGCAATCATCATCCTTGAAGAGACACCATTCTACGCTGAGTCAGGCGGTCAATGTGGTGATGCTGGTACACTAAAAACAGCGTCGGGTCTTTTCAAAGTACAAGACACTCAGAAGCTAGGTAACGCATTTGCGCACCACGGTGAGCTAGTTGAAGGTGTATTTGCTAAGGGCGATAAAGTAGAAGCAACGGTTGACGCTGAGCGTCGAGCTGCTATCTCACTAAACCACTCTGCCACTCACTTACTTCACTCTGCATTGCGCGAAGTGCTAGGTGAGCACGTTGCTCAGAAAGGTTCTTTAGTTAAGCCAGATAACCTACGTTTTGACTTCTCTAACCTTGAAGCGGTAACACCAGCACAGATTAAAGAAGTAGAGCGTCTAGTTAACGCACAAGTTCGTAAGAACCATGTGATTGAAACGAACATCATGGACATCGAGTCAGCGAAAGAAAAAGGTGCAATGGCACTGTTTGGCGAGAAGTACGATGATGAAGTTCGCGTTCTATCTATGGGCGATTTCTCGACTGAACTTTGTGGTGGTATCCACGCAAGCAACACGGGTGATATCGGCCTATTCAAGATCACTTCTGAAGGTGGTATTGCTGCGGGTATTCGTCGTATTGAAGCGGTAACGGGTGAAGCTGCTCTAGATGCAGTAGAAGCTCAGGCTAACGCTTACGAAGAGAAATTGGCTGAATCAGCTAAGAAAGCGAAATCGCTAGAGAAAGAAATCCAACTGCTTAAAGAAAAGATGGCTGCTGCAGAAAGCGCAAATATCATGGGCAAAGTAGAAGACATCTCTGGTACTAAAGTTTTGGTTGCTGCAATTGAAGGCGCAGACAACAAGAACCTACGTACTATGGTTGATAACGCTAAAAACCAAGTAGGTAGCGGCATCATCCTGATTGCGAATATCGCAGACGGTAAAGTTGGCTTGATTGCTGGCGTAACCAAAGACCTTATCGGCAAAGTAAAAGCGGGTGACCTCGTTAAGATGGTTGCTGAGCAAGTTGGAGGTAAAGGCGGCGGTCGTCCAGATATGGCTCAAGCGGGCGGTACCGACGTTGAAGCACTGCCAGAAGCACTTAAATCTGTGCGTACTTGGCTAGAAGAGCGTCTTTAAGCTTAAGTAATTGATACAAAGATGCCCAATCAGTTGATTGGGCATCTTTTATTTTGCCTATTGGAAGTGTGTTTAAACAAGGTTTGATTGAGATTAACCAAGAAGTCTAATGGTGGCGTTAGACTCCTTGGTTAATTTTTTATTGCTTCGCCCTGACGCGGAGTATGTGTTTTTTTGTCATATATAGACATTGGTCTTGGGAAGGTGAGGACGGGTGAAAATGCCTCTTATCGTGCAGAAATTTGGTGGAACGTCGGTGGGTTCAATAGAGCGGATCCATCATGTAGCAGAAAAAATCATTGAAGCGAAAAATGAAGGGAACCAGATTGTGGTTGTCGTTTCTGCTATGTCTGGTGAAACAAATCGGTTAGTTAATTTAGCCACGCAAGTTGATAGCGTACCAAACGCTAGAGAACTGGATGTGTTGTTAACGGCTGGCGAGCAAGTTTCCATGGCCTTGTTAGCAATGACGTTACACAAGTTAGGTTATGAAGCGACATCGATGACTGGCTACCAAGCCAAGATACACACGGATTCTAATCATAATAATGCAGCGATTGAGCGTATTGATACTGCCCCGATTCAAGCTTTGCTAGATGACAATCAGATTGTTATTGTTGCAGGCTTTCAAGGATTCAATGCGAAAGGCGATATCACAACATTAGGCCGCGGTGGTTCAGATACTACAGCGGTCGCGCTTGCAGGTGCCTTGCAGGCGAAAGAATGCCAGATCTATACTGATGTAGATGGTGTTTACTCTTGTGACCCTAGAGTCGTAAAACAATCTCAGAAATTAGATACTTTAGACTTTCCTTCTATGGAAGAGATGGCTCGCCGAGGCGCTAAGGTATTGCACCTTCCTTGTGTTCAGTATGCATGGCAGCACAACGTGCCATTGCGAGTGCTTTCAAGCTTTGAACAAGGCGAGGGCACATTGATCGCGGGTAATCAGTGTTTGAATGATATTGCTGGCATCGCCATCCAAAGAGATATGGTGCGTATCGAGTGTTTGAATGAAGATTTACCGTCTTTCATTTCACATTGCCAACTGTTGGGGATCGAAGTCTGTAGTGTGATCGAGGAAACAGAACGGGCAGCACTCATTATTAAACAAGACATAAGTGCCAAATTAAAACTAGTTTTTGCTGAGAAAATCCGTAATAGTGAACAGGTTAGTTTGTTAACTGTGGTAGGAAGCCGAACACAAGAAATTGTGGTCAGTTCACATGGATTGTTGTCTGAAGGCGAAATTGATGTACAGCATCACTTATTGCAGCAGCAGTCTTTAACTTTGGTGATATCACCAACGCAAGTCGATATGGCTGCTAACATATTACACAATGCATACATCGTAGCGCGTGAAACACATGGTTATCCTAAAAAAGAAGTGCATTTTGGTTAAATAAACTCAATCGATAGTTTACGAAAATATAACTTTTGTTGGATAATACTCTCGTAGCTAGATAAATTTAGAGATTACTCAAGGAGCAAAGAATGCTAATTTTGACTCGCCGCGTTGGCGAAACACTGATGATTGGTGATGAAGTAACAGTTACTGTACTAGGCGTTAAAGGTAACCAAGTACGTATCGGTGTTAACGCACCTAAAGAAGTATCTGTTCACCGTGAAGAGATCTACATGCGCATTCAAGCTGAAAAAGGTAATGGTAACGTTGCAGCTGGCAACTACTAATACTTTTGCGTAGAGAAGAGGCTAGCATTGTTGCTAGCCTTTTTTGATCTTGGGGAACCGAAACACTGATTGGGACATAGATGGGTTGGATAACGGATCGGTCTCAAAGTGGTGAAGTGAATGCTTTGTGATGCTGCGAGATACAGACAAGGTTGAACAGAACTGTTGCTCTGTATTTTGTTTGGCAAAACTCAAGATTTATTCGCTTCCCCTATGGCGAAAATACGCATCCCGTAGTATTGTGCCATCAGCGGTAGCACTTGCTTCTGGAGAAATTAGATAATTGTTTTCGGCTGTTTATTATTGCCAATCTTTCACCTTAATTTTTAAGGGAAAAAGCGCGATTTGAATCTTATAAGTTCAATTTGCAAGCGCTTTGATTAAATAGCAAACGGTTGAGTGTTTTTGTCCAATTTTTTTCAATAAAGTGTTTGACATATTTTCGGTAAAACGTAATATGTGCCTCCGCAAGACGGTGAGGTGGCCGAGAGGCCGAAGGCGCTCCCCTGCTAAGGGAGTATGTGGTTTGTAGCTGCATCGAGGGTTCGAATCCCTCCCTCACCGCCATTTCTTGCGAGTCTAAAATTAGCAATTTAGACAATGTAAATGTGCGTCCTTAGCTCAGCTGGATAGAGTACCTGGCTACGAACCAGGCGGTCGGAGGTTCGAATCCTCCAGGACGCGCCATTCTCTCTTCTCTTACTTGTAAGTGATTTGAGAATAATGAATTAGGTGAGGTGGCCGAGTGGCCGAAGGCGCTCCCCTGCTAAGGGAGTATGTGGTTTGTAGCTGCATCGAGGGTTCGAATCCCTCCCTCACCGCCATTCATTACAGGCCGATGGCCTTTTTTTTTCTTCGTAGCAAGAAGAATGTGATATATTTCACAACTTCATTCTTAATGAATGAACACCGTGCGTCCTTAGCTCAGCTGGATAGAGTACCTGGCTACGAACCAGGCGGTCGGAGGTTCGAATCCTCCAGGACGCGCCACTATTTAAGGGTTTATTTCTTTTAAGAATGAAAGTCCTTGTATTGACTAAGTTGATACTAAAACCGTGCGCTCTTAGCTCAGCTGGATAGAGTACCTGGCTACGAACCAGGCGGTCGGAGGTTCGAATCCTCCAGAGCGCGCCACTATTTAGGGTTTAGTTCTTATAAGAATGTGAATCCTGATATTGATAAATCGTTCGTCGAGAATTAATATCAAAAACCGTGCGTCCTTAGCTCAGCTGGATAGAGTACCTGGCTACGAACCAGGCGGTCGGAGGTTCGAATCCTCCAGGACGCGCCACTATTTAGGGCTTCTTTCTTATAAGAACAGAAATCCTTGTATTGAGTTGTTGTTGTTTACAACGAATTGATACTAAAACCGTGCGCTCTTAGCTCAGCTGGATAGAGTACCTGGCTACGAACCAGGCGGTCGGAGGTTCGAATCCTCCAGAGCGCGCCACTATTTAGGGTTTCTTTTATGAACCCCTGATATTGGGAATACCGATATCGAAAACTGCGCGTCCTTAGCTCAGCTGGATAGAGTACCTGGCTACGAACCAGGCGGTCGGAGGTTCGAATCCTCCAGGACGCGCCACTCTTTAGGGTTTCCTTGTGAACTCCTGATATTGGAAATACTGATATCGAAAACCGTGCGTCCTTAGCTCAGCTGGATAGAGTACCTGGCTACGAACCAGGCGGTCGGAGGTTCGAATCCTCCAGGACGCGCCACTATTTAGGGCTTTTTTCTTATAAGAATGAAATCCTTATATTGATCTCTTGTTAGTAACAATGAATTGATATTAAAACCGTGCGCTCTTAGCTCAGCTGGATAGAGTACCTGGCTACGAACCAGGCGGTCGGAGGTTCGAATCCTCCAGAGCGCGCCACATTATTAGAAAAAGCCTCGTTTATACGAGGCTTTTTTTATGTCTGCTGCAAATTTGTTGCGGCAATGTTAAATTTGTTAGTTGTTTAACTTGTTGTATTTAAAGTAGTTCTTGATTGCTTCTTTGTTATTCCACCTTTCTCATATCAATTCCCAGAAAAGCCCCGTTTAAGTCACAGTTTAAATATCTAAAAATGACGTATTTGACAGATTTATGTGATCTGATAGGCGAATAATTAACCTTATGTGTGCGTTATCCGTAACAGAACCTTAAACAAAATTGACAAACTTTTACCAATCGAGATAATCCATGGGTCGGGATCACTATTCGCTGAAATCCTGTACGTATGTCAGGATGACGAAGAAAGGAAGCAACATGACTAATATTGGAAGCCTGCTAGGAGATGCGGCGACTCTAATGATAACGGGGATGTCCGTTGTCTTTATTTTCCTAACTATTCTAGTTTACCTCGTTCGGTTGATGTCAAAACTGGTACCAGAAGAAGTACCAGAGCCGATCGCAGCACCTAAAAAAATTCAAAAATCACAATCAAACCCTTCAGCTGTTAGTCCACAGGTAGTGGCAGCAATTTCGGCCGCGGTTCATCAATACCGTGCGTCTACTGCTAAGTAGCATTTAAAGGATTAAAAAGGAGTTTATGAGCATGTCTAAACCACTAGCTATCACAGATGTGGTACTTCGTGACGCGCACCAGTCACTATTTGCTACTCGTATGCGTATCGAAGATATGCTGCCAATTGCGGCAGAACTGGATAAAGTCGGTTACTGGTCTCTAGAGACTTGGGGCGGCGCGACATTTGATTCGTGTATCCGTTTTCTTGGAGAAGATCCATGGGAGCGTTTACGTGAACTTAAAAAAGCGATGCCAAACACACCAATGCAGATGCTACTGCGTGGTCAAAACCTGTTGGGTTACCGTCACTACGCGGATGATGTAGTAGAAAAATTTGTTGAACGTGCCCATAAAAACGGCATGGACGTATTCCGTATCTTTGATGCGATGAATGACGTACGTAACTTTGAAAAAGCAGTGAAAGCAACGATCGACGTTGGTGGCCACGCTCAAGGTACGTTGTCTTACACAACCAGTCCGGTTCACAACTCAGATACTTGGGTTGATTTGGCCAAACGCCTAGAGGACCTAGGTTGTCACTCACTATGTATCAAAGATATGTCAGGTTTATTAAAGCCGTATGAAGCAGAAGAGCTGATTACACGTATCAAAGCATCGTGTGACGTTCCTCTAGCACTGCATAGCCACGCGACAACTGGTCTATCGACTGCAACAGCGGTTAAAGCCGTTGAAGCGGGTATCGACATTCTAGATACCGCTATTTCTTCAATGAGCTGTACTTACGGTCATACGCCAACCGAAACGGTTGTTGCGATGTTAGAAGGTACAGAGCGCGACACGAATCTTAAACTAGACCAAATCGAACCCATCGCGGCTTACTTCCGTGATGTACGTAAAAAGTACGCGAAATGGGAAGGTCAGCTAAAAGGTGTCGATTCTCGCATCTTAATCGCTCAAGTTCCTGGCGGAATGTTAACTAACATGGAAGGCCAGCTTAAAGAGCAAGGCGCCGCCGATCGCATGGATGAAGTTCTAGAAGAGATCCCACGCGTACGTAAAGAGCTTGGTTACATTCCTTTAGTAACACCAACTTCTCAGATTGTCGGTACTCAAGCGGTTATTAACGTCTTAACGGGCGAACGCTATAAGAGCATCACGAAAGAGACTGCTGGTCTACTGAAAGGTGAATACGGTCAAGCTCCTGCTGAAGTGGATGCTGAACTGCAAGCGAAAGTTCTAGACGGTGCAGAGCCGATTACTTGTCGTCCTGCT
Organism: Vibrio sp. 10N.222.55.C6; assembly: GCF_041473395.1. Classification (NCBI taxonomy): domain Bacteria; kingdom Pseudomonadati; phylum Pseudomonadota; class Gammaproteobacteria; order Vibrionales; family Vibrionaceae; genus Vibrio; species Vibrio sp. 10N.222.55.C6. Next base: position 236,382 of record NZ_JBFRSD010000004.1, on the reverse strand, counting down.
GATTTACTTAAGTCTGAAATGGATACGTTAACGACGGATCTGTTAGAGAAAGCGAAATCAGAGGGTATCTCTCTAGCTGAAGATACGGTTGATGATGTACTGACTTACGCGCTCTTCCCACAAGTGGGTCTTAAGTTCCTTAAGAACCGTCGTAATCCTGAAGCATTTGAACCTGCACCAACGCTAGAAGTTGCGGCTCCAGTTGCTGCAGCTCCTGTACAAGCTTCTGGTGGTATTGAAAGCTACAGCGTGAAGGTTGATGGTCAAGTTTACGATGTTGAAGTTGGCCCACAAGGTGAACTGACATCGGTGGCGCCATCTGCAAAACCTGCTCAGGCTGCACCAGTAGCAGCGTCTGACGCTGAAGCGGTTCCAGCTCCATTGGCGGGTAACATCTTTAAAGTAAACGTTCAGGCGGGTACTGAGGTTTCTGAAGGCGACGTTCTACTAATCCTAGAAGCGATGAAGATGGAAACGGAAGTTCGTGCTGCTCGTGGTGGTATCGTTCAAGAATTGAATGTTAAAGAAGGCGATGCAGTTACTGTAGGCGCTCCACTACTAAGCTTAGCGTAAGGGAGTACCATGGAAGGATTGATGACCTTATGGTCTGAAACAGGGATTGCGAACTTTGAGTTCGGCCAGATCTGTATGATGCTGGTTGGTTGCTTACTGTTGTTTTTGGCAATTCGTAAAGGATTTGAACCGTTACTTCTACTGCCTATTGGTTTTGGTGCTGTATTAGCAAACATTCCAAATGCTGGGTTTACTGATCCAGGTGGTTTGCTCTACTACGTCTACTACATTGGTATTGAGACAGGTATTTTCCCACTGCTGATCTTTATGGGTGTTGGTGCGATGACGGACTTCGGTGCGTTGATTGCGAACCCTAAAACGTTGTGGCTAGGGGCTGCGGCTCAGTTTGGTATCTTCGCGACGCTATTTGGCGCGATCTTGCTGAACTACGTTCCAGGAATGGAGTTCTCGATGGCCGATGCTTCGTCAATTGCGATCATTGGTGGTGCCGATGGCCCAACTGCGATCTTCTTGGCAAGCAAGTTATCTCCGGATCTTTTAGGTGCCATTGCAGTAGCGGCTTATAGCTACATGGCTTTGGTTCCTATCATTCAGCCACCAATCATGAAAGCGTTAACGTCTCCTGAAGAGCGCAAAATTAAGATGGCTCAACTTCGTCACGTTAGCAAAGCCGAGAAGATTCTTTTCCCGCTTGCTGTACTACTGATGACGATTTTGTTCCTACCTTCAGCAACACCTCTAGTTGGTATGTTCTGTTTGGGTAACTTAATGCGTGAAGCGGGTGTGGTTGATCGCCTTTCAAAAACAGCTCAAAACGAACTGATTAACGTTGTAACTATTTTCCTAGGTCTAGGGGTTGGTTCTAAGCTTCAAGCGGATACGTTCTTGAACTTAGAAACACTGGGTATTCTAGGTTTAGGTGCGGTCGCGTTCAGTATCGGTACGGCGGGTGGTGTATTGATGGCTAAGGTGTTGAACCGATTCTCGAAAGAGGACATCAACCCACTGATTGGCGCAGCTGGCGTATCGGCGGTTCCAATGGCGGCACGTGTTGTGAACAAGGTTGGTCTTGAGGCAAACCCTCAGAACTTCTTATTGATGCATGCAATGGGTCCGAACGTAGCCGGTGTACTTGGTAGTGCGGTTGCGGCGGGCATTCTATTAGCTCTCGTGGGCTAGTGGATTTGCTGGGTCATGTATCGTTACGTTAATTGGTCGTCAATTTACGAATGAGCGGTTAACTTAGCCTTATTAAATGGTTTATAGTCAAAGGGATGCTTTCGCATCCCTTTCTTTTTATTAATTAGGGTGCTTGCTCACTAGGGCTTTTATCAATCAAGGAAATGTGGAAATGGAAAATAAACAGATTGCGATTACTCAATTCGGCGGCGTCGAAAACCTAAGTATTCAAACCAGTGCGATCCCTGAGCCTAAGGCTGGAGAAGTGGTGGTTAAAGTTTCCTTTTCAGGCATTAATCCGATTGATGTCAAAACCCGAGCGGGCCTTGGTTGGGCGGCAGCACAAAACAAAGATAACCTACCTTGGGTACCTGGCTACGATATTTCAGGGCAAATTGTCTCGCTAGGCGAACAGGCTGAACGCTTTACTGTTGGTGATAACGTAGCTGGCTTTATTGGTTTTCCACTGCAAGGTGGCGGTTACAGCCAATATGTGTGTGTTCCAGAAGCTGCATTAAGTATGGTTCCTGATTCTGTCACTCTAGAAGCGGCAGCTGCATTACCACTCGCGAGTCAAACAGCGGCACAAGCGCTCAACAAAGCCGAAGTGAAAGAAGGCGACCGCGTGCTTATCTTGGCGGGCGCGGGCGGCGTTGGTCACCTTGCGGTTCAAATTGCAGTGGCAGCAAAAGCAGAGGTTTACACAACCTGCAGCGAAGCCAACCTTGATTACCTTGCGACGCTAGGTGCTCACGCGATTAACTATAAGTTTGCACCAGCATCAGAAAGAGTATCTGATGTCGATGTGTTGATTGACTTGGTCGGCGGCGATACCGCGCTTGATGCATTGAAGTGCCTAAAAGATGACGCGCGAGTCGTGACTGTGCCGACTCTATCTGCAGAACTTATCTGCGAAAAAGCCACACTATTAGGTTTTACTGCATCAGGCATGCTGGTTGAACCAAGCCCTGAGCAAATGGACACTATGCTTTACATGGTCAGTGTCGGATTACTCAAAACAGAAATTCAAGGTATCTACCAATTAGACGAGGCGCAGTCGGCGCACCTGCAGGTTGAAACCGGACACACCAGAGGCAAGGTGCTACTTAAAATGCAAGAAAGTTGATAGGCAGTGTTAGAATTTTTTAACTCCCTTTTTGAAAATATCGCGCTGTGGTTCTCGGACTCGGCGCTGTGGGTACTCTTCATTAGTGGCTTCTTGAGTGCCACGTTACTCCCCGGTGGTTCAGAAGCTAGCCTTGTGGCTGCATTGAGCTTAGATCAGTTTTCAACCTCATCGATCATTCTAGTGGCGACATTAGGCAATACCTTAGGCGGCCTGACTAACTATTGGATTGGTTTGTGGTTGCCTAATCGAACTCAATCTGAAAAGCATGGTCATAAGGCTATGGCTTGGCTGAGTCGCTATGGCTACTGGACACTGTTATTTAGTTGGTTACCGATCATTGGTGACCCTTTGTGTCTCGCTGCGGGTTGGCTAAGAATGAAATTCATCCCTAGCGTTATTTTGATAGCGATTGGCAAAGCCGCTCGCTATAGCTTACTTGCTGCTATCTACTTCGGTTTTTTCTAAGGAGAACCTATGAAAAAGGTTTTACTTGGTACATTTTCTCTTATCGCCATTGCTGGCTGTTCTTACAATGTACCTAGCTCAACGCCCTTCTTTTCCTCGTTACCTGAAGGTGTCACTCTGTTAGAAGAGGTTAAGCCCTCTAAAGATAAAGTAGTGATTCCTTACACCAAGTATCAGCTTGAAAACGGTCTGACAGTTATTCTTTCCCCTGATGATTCCGATCCGTTGGTGCATGTTGATGTAACTTATCACGTCGGTTCAGCACGTGAAGAGATAGGCAAGTCGGGATTTGCTCACTTCTTTGAGCACATGATGTTCCAGGGTTCAGAGAACGTTGGTGACCAACAGCACTTTAAGATCATTACCGAAGCGGGTGGCTCGTTAAACGGCACGACCAACCGTGACCGCACCAACTATTTTGAAACTGTTCCTTCTAACCAACTTGAGAAAATGTTGTGGTTAGAATCAGACCGAATGGGCTTCTTGTTGGATGCTGTTTCTCAGAAGAAATTTGAGGTTCAAAGAGGCACGGTCAAGAACGAGCGAGCGCAGAGCTACGAAAATCGTCCTTACGGCTTGATGTGGGAACGCATGGGCGAAGCGCTTTACCCTGAAGGTCACCCTTACTCTTGGCAACCAATCGGCTATGTTGAAGATCTTGACCGTGTTGACGTGAATGATCTTAAAGCGTTCTTCCTGCGTTGGTACGGCCCAAACAATGCCGTGTTAACGATTGGTGGTGATATCGACGTTGATGACACGCTAGAATGGGTTAACAAGTACTTTGGTTCAATTCCTCAAGGCCCTGAAGTGAAGGCGGCAGAGAAGCAACCTGCTGTTCTAACAGAAGATAAATACATCACCTTAGAAGACAATATTCGTCAGCCGATGGTGCTGGTGGGGTGGCCAACAACGTATCGCGGTGAAGAGACGCAAGCTTCACTGAATGCATTGTCTAACGTGTTAGGTTCAGGTACCAACAGTTACCTATATCAAAACCTCGTAAAAACGCAGAAGGCCGTCAGCGCTGGCTCTTTCCATGATTGTGCTGAGTTGGCGTGTACCATGTACGTGTATGCAATGGGCAACTCAGGTGAAAAAGGCGATTTGACGGTTCTCAATAAAGAGCTGATGGATACCCTGGAGCAATTCTCGAAAGAGGGCGTTGAGCAAGAGCGTTTAGACCAGATCACTGGCATGGCCGAAGCGAATGCTGTTTTTGCATTGCAAAGCGTTAAAGGTAAGGTGTCGCAACTCGCGTCGAACCAAACCTTCTATGGTCAGCCTGATCGCATTGAATCACAACTCGATCAAATCCGAGCGGTGACGCCTGAGAGCGTGAGCAAGGCATACCAAGATTTCATCGAAGGTAAGCACAAGGTTACCTTGAGTGTGGTTCCTAAGAAAAAGCTCGATTTGGCGGTTCGTGAAGCGACCTTTACCACGCCACCACGTACGTTGCCGGAATACAGCAAGGTGACGGAAGATCAACTGGATTTCAGAAAGGCACCGGATACCTTTGATCGCAGTGTGATGCCAGAAGTGAACTTTGGTGTTGAGGCGACCATGCCTGAGTTGTACCGCATGCACTTTGCAAATGGCACTGACTTAATTGGTACCGTGACCAGTGAAACGCCGACAGTACAGCTGCAAATTCAATTGCCTGCAGGCGAACGTTATGTTCGCAAAGGACAAGAAGGCCTAGCGAACCTAACGGCTTCGATGATGGAAGAAGGTTCAACCAAACGGACCGTTGAAGAGTTACAAGCGACCTTAGATAAACTTGGTAGCAGTGTGAGCATTAGTGCGGGCAGCTACACCACAGATATTTCAGTCTCGGCGCTAGAGAAAAACTTGCCTCAAACCTTAGCGATTGTGCAAGAGGTTCTATTCGAGCCTAAGTTCGATGAGCAAGATTTTGAGCGCGTTAAGAAACAGATGCTAGAAGGCGTTGTGTATCAGCATCAGCAGCCAAGTTGGATGGCTTCTCAAGCAACCCGTGAAGTGCTGTTTGGTGACACTGTTTTTGCTCGTGCAAGTGATGGTACTAAGGAATCTCTATCGAAATTGACCTTAGACGATGTGAAAAAATTCTATGCGCAACATTACACACCAGAAGGTGCCAATATTGTTGTTGTGGGAGACATCTCGAAGAAAGAGGTAGGGAAACAGCTACAATTCTTTGAAGAGTGGCAAGGCGATGCGGCACCATTAACGCGTCCACAGATCGTCAAAGAGCTTTCTGGTCAGCACCTGTACTTAGTCGATAAACCGGGTGCGCCGCAAAGCATTGTTCGCTTGGTTCGTAAAGGCCTGCCGTTTGATGCAACGGGTGAATTGTATTTGAGCCAGTTAGCTAACTTTAACTTAGCGGGCAACTTCAATAGCCGTATCAACCAGAACCTACGTGAAGACAAAGCCTACACTTACGGTGCAAGCGGTTACTTCGCAAGTACTCGTGAAACTGGCGCAGTGGTATTTAGCGCGCAGGTAAGGGCGAATGCGACGGTTCCATCGATTCAAGAGTTTATTAATGAGCTGAATGAGTTTAGCCAAAGTGGATTAACTGACGAAGAGGTGAAATTTATGCGCCTTGCCGTCGGTCAACAAGATGCACTTAAATACGAAACGCCAAGTCAAAAGGCGGGGTTGTTGAGTAATATTGTTGCATTGAGCCTTGATGAAGATTACCTACAACAGCGTAATCAGATAGTTGAAACGGTTTCAAAAGAGAGCTTAAACGAGCTATCTAAGAAATGGTTTGACCCGAATGATTATCAAATAATCGTTGTTGGTGACGCGACTTCGCTTCGCCCGCAATTAGAAAAGTTAGATATTCCAATAGAAGAGCTTGAAATCATTCGTTAGAGTACACATTAAAGGGGGAGGGAAGAGACTCTACTTTTCTCCTCCAACCTAATTTATGATAGTTCTAATCAGAACAATATAAGATAAGTGAACTGAATTTTGACTGATTTTGCTGCGCGACTAAAGCAAGTTGCAACCAACCCTAAGACCTTCTCTCAATTTGGTCGTGGTGTTGAAAGGGAAACATTACGCTACACGGAAGATGGGCACCTTGCTACTGGGCCGCACCCTGAGGCTTTGGGATCTGCGTTGATGAACGAATGGGTAACGACCGATTTCTCTGAGTCGCTACTGGAATTTATCACGCCTGTTTCTAACGACGTTCCGACGCTTTTGAATCAGTTGTCTGATATCCACCACTTCACGCAAACCAAGTTAGACGGCGAAAAACTATGGCCGCTTTCTATGCCTTGTTACGTTGGCAGTGAAGATTACATTCAGCTAGCGCAATACGGCACCTCGAATAACGGTAAGATGAAGACCCTATATCGTGAAGGCCTAAAACGTCGTTACGGTAGCCTGATGCAGATTATCTCTGGTGTTCACTTCAACTTCTCTTTCCCAGAAAGCTTTTGGGATAGCCTGTTTGGAGAGCAAACTGAAGAAGCGCGTTGTGAATCTAAGTCAGATGCTTACTTTGGTTTGATTCGTAACTACTACCGCTTTGGTTGGTTAATCCCATACTTCTTCGGTGCTTCACCTGCGCTATGTTCTTCTTTCATCAAAGGAAGAGAGACAAACCTGCCTTTTGAAAAGATTGGCGAGACACTGTATCTGCCAAAAGCAACGGCACTGCGCCTGAGCGACCTTGGCTACACGAACAGTGCGCAAAGTGTGTTGAAGATTGGTTTCAACAGCCTAGACCAATACCTTGAAGGTTTGAATCAAGCGATTCGCACACCATCAGAAGAATTTGCCGAGATTGGCACTAAGGTTGATGGTGAATACCGTCAGTTGAATAGCAACGTACTGCAAATTGAAAATGAGCTTTACGCTCCAATCCGCCCTAAGCGTGTGGCGAAGAGTGGTGAGAAACCATCTGAAGCATTGGCACGCGGTGGTGTTGAGTACATTGAGGTTCGTTCTTTAGATGTAAACCCATTCAGCTCAATTGGTATCAATGAGCAGCAGGTTCGCTTCCTAGACTTATTCCTAACGTGGAGTGTGCTAACGGACTCTGCTGAGATGGATAACTGCGAGCTTGAATGCTGGCGCGATAACTGGAACAAGGTGATCCTACAAGGTCGTCAGGTTGGTCTAGAGCTGCAAATCGGTTGTCATGGTGAGCGATTGTCTCTGCAAGATTGGGCGAAGCGTGTCTTCAAAGATCTACGCTCTATTGCCGAAATGATGGACGCAGAACAAGGCGGTCGTGCATACCAAGAAACATGCGATACGCTTGAGGCTTGGATTGATAACCCTGAGCTAACTATTTCTGGCCAGTTGCTAGAAGAGACCAAAAAATTGGGCGGCTTAGGTAAAGTGGGTTGCGCGTTAGGTAAAACGTACGCTCAGCAACACAAAGCTCATCAATACAAAGTATATTCAGCTGAGTTGATGGAAGCAGAAGTTCAACGTTCTGTGATTGCTCAGCAACAAAGTGAAGAAGCAAGCACTCAAGATTTTGATAGCTTCTTAGCGGATTATTTTTCGTATTTAAAAGCATAGCGAGACTTTGGTGGAAAGGAAGCAAGCCTTATTAGGTCAGCCTACTCGAGTGAGTAGTAAATGGTTACCTGTAGTGACTGTTGGTGTTGTCTCTAGCCTGTTGGTTGGATGTGCAACGCCACCGCCAAAGCAGCAAGATAATTTGTGTAGCATCTTTCGAGAGCACCCTTCATGGTATGAAGATGCCTTGGATATGCAAGAAGAATGGGGAACGCCGATTAACGTTGCGATGGCTTTTGTGAAACAAGAGAGTAGCTATCGTCATGATGCGCGCCCACCTAAAGATTACATTCTTGGCTTTATACCGTGGGGGCGTGTAAGCAGTGCCTACGGTTATGCACAAGCTCAAGATCCTGCTTGGGAAGACTTCCAAAAGGCGACCAATAACGGTGGTTCAAGAACCAACTTTGATGATGCATTGATGTTCATCGGTTGGTATACCAGCGAGACGCGTCGTCAATTGGGCATCTCACTATGGGACCCATATAACCAATACCTGGCTTATCATGAAGGCCGTGGTGGTTATAAGCGTAAGTCATACAACAGCAAGCCATCGCTAATTAAGGTGGCGCGCAAAGTCGAACAGCAAGCAAAAGATTATGGATGGCAGCTGAAACAGTGCCGCAAAGAACTAGAAGACAATCGAAGCTGGTTTTTCTAAAGCCAGCCGTCATGGAGAAGAGCAATGCCTTTATTAGATAGTTTCACTGTTGATCACACACGCATGAACGCACCTGCCGTTCGTGTTGCTAAAACAATGCAAACCCCAAAAGGGGATACCATCACTGTGTTTGACCTGCGTTTTACTGCGCCAAACAAAGACATCCTATCTGAGAAAGGTATCCATACTCTAGAGCACCTATATGCTGGTTTCATGCGTAATCAATTGAACGGTTCAGATGTAGAGATCATCGATATCTCACCGATGGGCTGTCGCACTGGTTTCTACATGAGCCTGATTGGTACGCCTACAGAACAACAAGTGGCTGACGGTTGGTTGGCAGCGATGCAAGACGTACTGAAAGTTGAGAACCAGAATAAGATCCCTGAGCTGAACGAATACCAATGTGGTACCGCGGCAATGCACTCTTTGGATGAAGCGAAAGAGATCGCGAATGCGATCATCGCTGCAGGCATCTCTGTAAACAAGAATGATGAACTGGCACTGCCAGAGTCTATGCTGCAAGAGCTTAAGATCGACTAGTCATTGATAGCTACCCTAGATAGGGCGAGTTAGATACTAAAAGGCCCGGTTCAATGAACCGGGCCTTTTTCGTCAACGTATTTTAGGGCGAGACAGAGATTCAGTGATAACTCAGTTAGCCGTTCACGATCTGTGGGAACACGCGAACCAGTTTGATGCGGTTCTCTTCAAGCTCAACAATTTCCATTGGGTGGCTGGCAACCTGAACACTCAGGTGACTCTCAGGAATATCTTCAAGATGTTCCAGTATCAAACCATTCAGCGTTCTTGGGCCATCGGTAGGCAGTGCCCACTGTAAGCCTTTGTTGATATCTCGGATATTGGCACTGCCTTCAATCAAGAAGCTGCCATCGCTTTGCGGAGTAATCTCTTCAGATAAGCTTGGGGTGATTGAGGTGGTAAACTCACCTACGATCTCTTCTAGAATATCTTCTAATGTAACCAAACCATTGATGTCGCCATACTCATCAACAATCAAACCGATGCGCTGCTTATTGCGTTGAAACTTAAGCAGTTGAATATTGAGTGGTGTCGCTTCAGGAATAAAGTAGATCTCATCCGCGGCACGCAACAGGGTTTCTTTATTGAATTCGTTCTTTTCAAGCATCAGACGGTAAGCTTCACGCAGCCTAAGCATGCCGACCACTTCATCTATTTGGTCACGGTACAGCACTACGCGACCATGAGGCGAGTGGGTAAGTTGACGAACGATCGATTTCCAGTCGTCATTGATGTCGATACCAGTAATCTCATTACGCGGCACCATGATGTCGTTCACGGTGACGTGCTCTAAATCCAGAATAGACACCAACATATCTTGGTGACGTTGAGGGATTAAGCTACCGGCTTCATTTACCACGGTTCTAAGCTCTTCGGAGCTCAAGTGGTCGGTTGCATCATGGCTGGCTTTAACGCCTAAGATACGAATGAAGCCGTTGGTAATGAAGTTCACTAAGATCACCAATGGTGATAGCACCTTCATCAGTATCATCAAAAGGATACTACTCGCGTAAGAGACACGTTCAGGAAATAGAGAAGCGATGGTCTTTGGGGTTACCTCGGCGAATACTAGGATCACGAGAGTCAGGGTACCAGTAGCGATAGCCACACCGATATCCCCGTAGATGCGCATACCAAGAATAGTAGCGATCGCAGATGCAAGAATGTTGACGAGATTGTTGCCGATGAGGATGAGGCCAATCAATCTGTCTGGGCGGTTCAGAAGTTTTTCTACACGTTTGGCACCTTTATGACCCGTATTGGCCAAGTGCTTTAAACGGTAGCGGTTCAGGGACATCATGCCCGTTTCGGAACCAGAGAAATAACCAGAAATTACAATGAGACACGCGAGTAGCGCAAATAAGATACCCGTTGATATGTCGTCCAAAACTATTCTTTTCCTATTTGTGTATCTTGATTAATTTATGACCGAACATGGTCGAGATGTCAATTGAATGTATTGCACTCAATATTTTAAAGGCAAGGTATGTGAGACCTTGCCTTTATTTTACAGACTAGTTCAGGATGATTTCCTGGACGAAGCGGCTACCGAAGTAGGCTAATGTGAGCATGCTGGCGCCGGCCAGTGCGAACCAAGTGACTTTCTGTCCACGCCAACCTTTCTGATAGTGACCCCACAGAAGGATGGAGTAGATAACCCAAGCGATAAAAGACAACACAGCCTTGTGTGCCTTTCCTTGAGCAAACATATCTTGCACGAAGATGAGACCCGTTAACAAGGTACCTGTTAATAAGCCATTACCAATCAAAATGATCTTGAAAAGCTGTCTTTCCACCATCATTAAAGGAGGTAGGTTAGGGTTTATCACTAAGGCTTTTTTCTTTTTAAGTTTGTGATCTAGCCACGCAAGTTGCAGGGCGTATAGCGCACCGATAGTTAACGTTGCGTATGAGAATAGAGCCAAAGAGATGTGCACGAGCAGTTTTGGGTCATTCTCTAGATGTTTGATGAAGGTGCTTGGAAGAAAAGTGGCAGCCATCAAGTTCAGCGCAGCGAAGCTATAGACGACGGGTAAGATAAACCACAGACGGGTTTTGAGCATTGCACCGCTCATTACCACAGATATGATTAAACTGATTAATGAAGCAACGTTCAAGATACTGAGGTTTTGGCCACTGGCATTAAAAATCAAATCGTCAAGCAACCAAGCATGGAAAGCTAGAGCAAGTAATGCGCTGATAAACACCGTTTTTACACGGATTCCTGTTTGGTGCACGAGACCTGGAATGATCGTGGAAATCGCCATTGTATAAAGAAAGGCTGCTGCGATCGCAATAAGACTGTCCATGGTATCCATTTTAATGATTACTAATTGGCGAATTATACCTCGCATCGCTCTTTGGGGCTATGGCGAACCTCATTCAATTCCAAGTGAATAATGTCTCACATCACAAGCACGGATGATTAACGCTCTACAACGGGTATGACTCTAATCCGCGCTAATGTATACTCACAGTAATAGTCGCAGTTTTGAGCGAAGAGAAAACTATGTTTGATAATTTAACGGATCGTCTATCCAAAACGCTGAAGAACATCAGCGGTAAAGGTCGTCTGACCGAAGACAATATTAAAGAGACGCTGCGTGAAGTACGTATGGCGCTACTTGAAGCCGACGTTGCACTGCCCGTTGTCCGCGATTTTGTTAAGCGCGTAAAAGAAGGCGCTGTGGGTGTTGAGGTTTCTAAATCTCTAACGCCTGGTCAAGAATTCATTAAGATCGTTCAAGCTGAACTTGAAGCGGTGATGGGTGAGTCTAACGAGGCTCTTAACCTAGCAGCGCAGCCGCCAGCCGTTATCTTAATGGCGGGTCTACAAGGTGCGGGTAAAACCACATCGGTAGGTAAGCTATCTAAGCTTCTAACTGAGCGTGACAAGAAGAAAGTCTTGGTTGTGTCTGCCGACGTTTACCGTCCAGCGGCAATCAAACAGCTTGAAACGTTAGCAAGCGATGTTGGCGTAGACTTCTTCCCATCTTCAGCTGATCAAAAACCTCTTGATATTGCAAACGCTGCAATCGACTACGCGAAGAAGAAATTCTACGACGTGCTACTTGTCGATACTGCGGGTCGTTTGGCTATCGATGAAGAGATGATGGGCGAGATCAAAGAGCTTCATACTGCAATTAAACCAGTAGAGACACTGTTCGTTGTTGATGCAATGACAGGTCAAGATGCTGCGAACACTGCAAAAGCCTTTGGTGATGCGCTACCACTAACCGGTGTTATCTTGACGAAAGTTGATGGTGATGCGCGTGGTGGTGCTGCTCTGTCTGTTCGTCATATCACAGGCAAGCCGATTAAATTCTTGGGTGTTGGTGAAAAGACTGACGCACTAGAACCGTTCCACCCAGATCGTGTTGCTTCTCGTATCTTAGGTATGGGCGACGTACTGTCTCTTATTGAAGACCTACAGAAAAACGTTGATACCGAGAAAGCAGAGAAACTGGCTAAGAAGTTCAAAGAGAAGAAAGGCTTTGACCTTGAAGACTTCCGTGAACAACTAGGTCAGATGCAAAACATGGGCGGCATGATGGGCATGATGGATAAGCTTCCAGGCATGTCTCAGCTACCAGATAACGTTAAAGATAAAGTTGATGACAAGATGTTCAAGCAAATGGAAGCGATCATCAACTCTATGACCATGAAAGAGCGTCAACGCCCTGACCTAATCAAAGGCTCTCGCAAAAAGCGTATTGCCGCTGGTTCTGGTACACAGGTACAAGATGTAAACCGTATGCTTAAGCAGTTCACCCAAATGCAGAAGATGATGAAGAAGATGCAGAAAGGTGGCATGAAAGGCATGATGCGCAACATGCAAGGCATGATGGGCGGCGGTGGAGGTATGGGCGGAATGGGTGGTGGCTTTAACCCGTTTGGTCGATAATCTACAAATGTAAGCTTTAGCTACGTTACTTTTCATAGTGTTAGCCGTGTCACAGAAAGTGTACGGCAGCTATGTTGGTGAAAAAATAGCTAAAGCCCTTGCATTGCACCGGAATAAGAGTAAAATTCCGGGGCTTTAATTTGGCACGAGACCCCAAGCTATTTACTTATACTTGGGGTTAATTATTTTATTAAGAAAGCAAAGAGGACGACATGGTAACCATTCGTTTGGCACGTCACGGTGCAAAGAAGCGCCCATTTTATCAAATCGTAGTTGCGGATAGCCGTAACGCTGCAACTGGCCGTTTCATCGAGAAAGTAGGTTTCTTTAACCCTACTGCTCAAGGTCAAGAAGAAGGTCTACGTCTAGACCTAGATCGTGTTAACCACTGGGTTGGTCAAGGCGCATCTCTATCTGATCGTGTAGCTAAGCTAGTTAAAGACGCTCAAAAAGCGGCTTAATTCTTTTTTAAAGAGAAATAGCTTATGTCGATGAAGGGTAAAGAAACTATGAGCGAGCAAAATAATAGAATTGTCATGGGTAAACTTGGGTCTACCTATGGTATTCGTGGCTGGCTCAAAGTGTTCTCCTACACAGACAATGCTGAAAGCATATTTGATTACAGCCCTTGGTATTTAAACCTAAAGGGTAAGTGGGTTGAGTACAAAGTTGAGAGCTGGAAACGTCATGGCCAAGGTTATGTATGTAAGCTAGCGGGATTAGATGTTCGTGAAGACGCGCAACTGATGACTAACTTTGAAATTGCTATTGACCCTGCTTCGTTACCTGAATTGTCAGAAGATGAATTCTACTGGCGCGAATTGTTCGGTATGCAAGTTTTTACCACTAAAGGTTACGACCTTGGTGAGGTCACTGACCTATTAGAAACTGGCTCGAACGATGTTCTAGTAATCAAAGCAAATCTTAAAGATGCTTTTGGCCAAAAGGAACGGTTAGTACCGTACCTTGAAGAGCAAGTGATCAAGAAAGTTGATCGCGAAGCTCGCCGGATCGAAGTTGACTGGGATCCTGGATTCTAACTCCAAATTACAGAGCGAGAGAACACATGTGGGTTGGCATTATTAGCCTTTTTCCTGAAATGTTCCGTTCTGTTACTGATTTTGGAGTAACAGGTCAAGCGGTTAAAAAAGGTCTTTTATCTATTGAGACATGGAATCCTCGTGATTTCACTCATGATAAACATCGCACTGTTGATGACAGACCTTACGGTGGTGGTCCTGGCATGTTAATGATGGTTCAGCCTTTGCGCGACGCTATCAAAACTGCCAAGCAAGCAGCACCGGGAAAGACGAAAGTCATCTATCTTTCACCTCAAGGTCGTAAACTCGACCAGAAAGGTGTTGAAGAGCTGGCAACAAACGAGAATTTACTTCTTATTTGTGGTCGCTATGAAGGGGTAGATGAGCGCATCATTGAATCTGAAGTTGACGAAGAATGGTCGATTGGAGATTTTGTGATGACGGGTGGCGAACTGCCAGCCATGACGCTGATTGATTCAGTATCTCGGTTTGTTCCGGGTGTACTTGGAGATTTCGCTTCAGCAGAAGAAGATTCTTTTGCAAATGGTTTGCTAGATTGTCCCCATTATACGCGCCCTGAGGTGCTAGACGATAAAGATGTGCCATCGGTACTCAAGTCTGGAAACCATAAGGACATTCGTCGCTGGCGGTTGAAACAATCGCTGGGCCGAACTTGGCTAAGAAGACCAGAACTCCTGGAAAACCTAGCTCTGACTGACGAACAGGAACAATTACTGGCTGAATTCATTAAAGAGCATCGCTCTTAACGAAAAGCAAGCAGTAACCTATTAAATTTAGTATCAGTTTATTCTAGGAATTTATACAAATGAGCAACATCATCAAGGCTCTTGAAGAAGAGCAACTAAAATCAGACCTTCCTAAATTCGCACCAGGTGACACTGTTGTAGTTCAGGTTAAGGTAAAAGAAGGTGACCGTGAGCGTCTACAGGCTTTCGAAGGCGTTGTAATCGCTATTCGTAACCGTGGTCTACACTCTGCATTTACAGTTCGTAAGATCTCGAACGGTGAAGGCGTAGAGCGTGCGTTCCAAACTCACTCTCCAATGGTTGATAGCATCGAAGTTAAACGCCGTGGTGCAGTACGTCGTGCCAAGTTGTACTACCTACGTGAGCGTTCTGGTAAGTCAGCTCGTATTAAAGAGAAGCTTACTAAGAAGTAATTCTTTTTGCATTCTATCGATAAAAGCGGAGCCATTTGGCTCCGCTTTTTTGTGCCTGCTACTTAGCGTATCGTAGGTAGGAGATCCCCAGCTCGCTCATCTCTTGCTCTTGAGGATTACGGACAAAACCTAAACTCATATTTAACCGTCATTCCCTAGACTGACGAAGGAAGGAGTAGGGAATCTCTACTAGCGCCGTGTTATAGGCAATAAAAAAGGATTGACGTTAAACGCCAACCCTTCAAAATTTACTCGCTACTCGCTACTCGCT